>CAYLWW010000039.1:0-14237 GCA_964387585.1 uncultured Candidatus Midichloriaceae bacterium | reverse complement strand
AAAATATCCCCAAAACATCTCTCTTAACTCCTTCCTAATCCATTATTGGGGTTAATAAGTTGCTTTTTTTAATATCATAATTTTCATAAAAAAATTTTCTTTGATCAAGAAGAGTTGCGTATTCTAAATTCTTCTTAGCAAGATCATGAAAATAACTCCGAAAACTGATAAAACCAGGGATAATTTCTGAAGCTATACCTAATTTTTCATTTTCTAACCTTACAATATGATTTTTTGGAGCTTTATCACCTATTATTTGGCGTAAGATAAATGAAGAAACAAACTCATTGATAACTCCTATGGTTTTAAGAGAAGTTTTAATTAAATATTGTTTTTCAATATTTTGATTATTTGAGGTTTTATAACTATAAATCCCTCCTTCCTGTAAACCTTTTTCTTTTTCTCCAACAAGCTTAAAATGCTCTATCGGTATAATCTCCAAATCTGAAGGAGAAATAACATAATTCGCAACTTTATCAAGTGATTCTAAAATTTTTGACATTTTTTATATAATTAGATTTAATAATCGAATACTACTCTTTTTTTATATATTTTGCAAGAAAAAATAAAAAAAGAGTAGTATTCGATTAAAATGATATAAAATTACATATCTTAATGTTTTAGGAGTAAAAAATGAGAAAATAAAATACCCCAGTTCGGGATAAGGAAGGAAGATTTAAAAGTGCAATAGAACCTCTTTTTTAAAAGAAATAAAGCAGAAGCTAAGCAGACACAAATACTAAAGTTGAGCAATTATATTTGCAATATAATAACTGTAACTTAATCCATTATAGAAAATAATAATTCATCACAAAGAATCAGGTGAAGTGTATTCATATTGAGGTTTCGCTAATGTTTTCTCAATAGTATTTTTTAAGCTACTATTATCAGGTGAAGTTGTTGAATGAAAGTAGTCGATTAATTTTCCTTCACGATTAATGAGATATTTATGAAAATTCCATTTAGGTGCTGTGCCAAACCCTAATATTTTTTTTGCCCATACATAAAATGGGTGAGCTTCATCACCAGATACTTTTTCTTTTGAAGCCATAGGAAATGTTACATCATAATTAAGTTTACAAAAGTTAGCAATCTCCTCGTTATTTCCAGGTTCTTGACTACCAAAATCATTACTTGGTACACCGATGATCACTAATCCTTTATCTTTATAATTTTGATAAAGTTTTTCCAGTCCTTCATATTGAGAGGTAAAACCACATTGTGAAGCAGTATTCACAATAAGAATCACACTACCTTTAAAATCTGAAAGGGGCAGTATTTTCCCATCTATCAAAGTTTTAAAAGAAAAATCATAGGCAGTTTTTTCAGATGAAATTCCTTCACTAACAGATTGAAAATTAGCACACATAAAAATTCCTGCTAAAGTATTTTAATTTCCTGTGGTATATGTCTTGCTCGACCCAATACTAGAACTTAACCAAACGCCATTATAACTCCTATAAGTCCTTCGGCATAATATCATTAGATATATTGTAAATATAATTTAATTCCGCATATATTTGTATACAATCGGCATTTTCTACATTTTTATAAAGACAGCTTTTAGCATACCCTTTACAAGCATCATAAGTATAAAAATGATCCTTTGAACTTACGGCTTTATGGCTTGCTTCATGAATAATAACACCCATTTTAGTATCATATTGAACGCTATTAGTTGGTATAGTATTAGACTTGTCATATTCATCACAAAAATATACTTTTTTATCAATACTTGAAGTAATAACAAATCCATAAAGGCCTTTAATAGGAATTTTATTACCACTACTATCTAAAAGAAATACCCCGGTTTTTTTATCCCTTTCATAACAATTATCATCCTGAAAAATATACTCCATCTCTGGACCTGCTCCAGCATTTAAGTAATCATAAATCTTCGTATATTTATTCAGTAAAATATTCCTATTTTTTGCATTATTAGCACAAAATATATCTTTATAATTTTTATCATGCATAGATAAATAAGAGTAATCTCCAAATAACCAATAATATAATTCATCCTTAGTATACTGTATTAACTTTAAAGATTTTAACGCATTTTCATGAGCTTGTTCTGTATCATGTTGCTGTTTAATGGATGCATCGACATATTTAATACCCTTACTAGTCTTATAACTCAAATGCTCTGTCCCATAGCGTTGCATTTTATAATCTATACTTCTAACTTGCATTGGCATATCTTCAGGATTTGCAATTAATTTTATAGTTTTCATTTCAGAGAATATATCCAACTCACGATCCCCTTGATCACAAGAACCTTTATATTTTATGCTATAGACCCCAACCTTATTGATTAAATATTCTTTTGCTATACTCACGATGCCAAAACTAATACTCTCTCTCGCTGGTAATTCGATCAAATTAAACCGTTGTAACACAGTTAAACCTTCGTACTGTATCACTTCATCATCAACTGTGACCAAAAAAGCGTCTCTTGACAGAGCTATTGAATTTTCACTAAGCTTAGGGTTAGTCGTCTTGCAGACAGTATTTCCTGTATTTTCTATTATAACCTCTAAATCTATACTTTCCCCCATTTTATAATGATCACTACTTACTATTTTCGCCTTAATCATAAAGTAAACTACTTTTTAGTTATTTTTATTTTTTATCTTATGTCAAATCAAATATATCAAAGCTAAATTGCTCAGTAAATAAGGATTGCATCTCTGGTACAACACAATCAGTATTATCATTATACTCACAATACATAAGTTGTGTGTTATAAGAAATCTTATAATGCCCTGGTTTAAAATCATATGCACTGGCTAAATTTAGTTCATTATACAGCTCTTGACCACGCTCTAAAAATATATAACCCGGTGAATATTTTGCACTTATACCTTTGTACTTAAGAATATTACCAGCATCATCTATAATTTCAAATTTATGAGCTAAAAACCCATCAATCATAATAATATCTTTGGATATTAAATAATTCTTGTCACTATCGTTCTTTACTTTTAGTATAACATTAATTGTAGTAGCATTAAGCTTTTTGTTCTCGAGATTTAAAAATAAATTAAACATTGTAATTATACCTTGAATTTCTATTACCACCCATATAGTTGAGTATATTATTTAATTATGAAATCGTCAATTTATTTTAAATTAATACCCAATGGAAAAATCAAAGATGAAGTGCAACCGCCTTTGAGTCTAATATAATCAGCATTTATGGGGAGAAAGTCAAACTGTGGTTAAAAGAACTAACTCAGCTTGCTGCCTCAAGATCTTTAAGACTGGGGTTGCTTGACTTAAAGGAGTGCAGCAACCTTACCTATAATTATGTGCTATCAGGATTCCATGGCGATAACCCTATCATTTTAAAATTCATCTTACTCCCATACTTCAGCAATTTGTTGGTGAGCTTATTTTATAGCGGCCTTATGCTCAACGATTAGGGGGCGATAATCTTTTCCCCAAAATTTCGTTTTAACCATATTCTGAACTACACTATATCAATCATATATTTGATGAAACTGAATAGTCAAGAAATGGATAATCGGTATAACCTTGAGCAGATCCTCCATAAAATGTAGCTCTGTTATAAGGATTAAGCTCTTTACCTTCTTTAATACGTTCTGGCAAGTCTGGATTAGCAATAAAAAGACGGCCGAAAGCTATTGCATCAGCCATGCCATTTTCCACTGCTTGTTTTGCGCTCTCAGGTGTATAACCACCAGCAGAAATAAAGGCACCATGAAAATAGGGTTTAAATAGTTTAGAAGTGCATGGTGCGGATTGGTCAATTGTATCAGCTCCTCCTGCGTTTGTAGCACGAGGTTCAATCATATGTATATACGCAATACCCATATCGTTAAGTTTGCTGGTAACATATGTAAAAAGGGCAATGGGATCACTATCACTCATGTCATTAAAAGTGCTGTAAGGTGAAAGCCTAACACCAACACGTTCTTTCCCCCAAATACCGATAATAGCATCTATAACTTCCAGCAAAAACCTTGAACGATTTTCTATGGAACCTCCATAGCTGTCATTGCGCTTGTTTGAACCATCTTGTAAAAACTGATCCAAAAGGTAACCATTGGCGCCATGTACTTCCACACCATCAAAACCAGCATCTTTAGCATTTTTTGCGGCTACTTTATAGTCTTGAATGATTTTTTGTATTTCTTCAGCGTTAAGAGCATGAGGAGTCTCAAAATCAACTTGCTTCCAATCTGCAGTGATAGCTTTCCCTGTGGGTTTAATGGCGGAAGGTCCAACAGGTAAAGAACCATTAATTTGATAAGAAGAGTGAGATATACGACCTACATGCCATAATTGAAGAAAGATTATCCCCCCTTTTTTATGTACAGCATCAGTAACAATTTTCCAACCTTTTATTTGCTCAGAAGAATGAATACCTGGTGTTCCAGGATAACCCTGAGCTTGTTGACTAATCTGAGTAGCTTCAGAAATAATAAGACCAGCGCTTGCACGTTGAGTATAATATTCAGCATTAAGTTCATATGGTATATTACCAGGTTGTTTGCTACGCATTCTGGTCAACGGTGCCATCATAATACGATTTTGCAGAGTAATATCAGAAAGTTGGAGAGGTGTAAACAATGTCATAATAATATATTTCTGTATTAATTAGTTTTAGTGATAATATATATATTGCAATGATTGTAATAATTTTAGCCAGTAAGTAAAGCTTTTGGAGGAAATATATATACTTGAAATCCTTTTTTAACTCGATTTATTATAAAAATAGTAACTTGCGTAAGATTATTTATAATATTTTGTTTTATCAATGATTTTTTAATAATAGAGTAGGGGGGAAAAATCAAGTTTATGATTAAAAGCTTTCTAGGTAATGCTTTTTCCCCTTAAAGCATAATTTTCTAAGCAATTTCCAATTGACCTCCTTAGTAGATAAACGTAAAAACTAAGGGAAACTTTAGCAATCCTAAGTAACGCAAATTTTATGCCAATTCATTCTAAACACCTATTCTCCTTGTTGCATACTATCTCTCACCAATAGGTAACATATATAAAATAGTATAGAATTATAATATTTTTGTTTAAATTTTAAGAACATAGATATTGTTTAGGAGGTTGAAATATGATAATACTCTACCATAGGTTGTCTCTTTTTTGAGTCAATTCTAATCTGACACATTAAACTTACTTTTACTTTAATATGAAAAAAAAATGGCAAATATTAAATTAACAAAAAAACAAAAAGAGTCAATTGGATTGCTTTTAATAGGGACTTTTTTAGAATATTTCGATTTGATGTTATATATCCATATGTCAGTATTGCTTAACGAATTGTTTTTCCCCACAACAGATCCTTTGTCTACTAAGTTACTTGTTGCAACAACTTTTTGCCTTACTTATTGTCTCAGACCAATTGGGGGATTTATAATAGGTAGAATTGGCGATACTATGGGTAGAAAATTCACCATAATCATTAGCACTTTTATCATGGCATGTTCATGCATTCTAATTGCAATAACTCCTACATATAATGAAATTGGAATAATTGCTACTGTTATAATGATTATATGTAGAATGCTCCAAGGCGTATCTTCTATGGGAGAAATTGTAGGAGTGCAATTATATATAGCAGAGATGTTAAAGGCACCTTATAAATCTGTAATTTCAGGACTAATTGGAGTTTCAGAGATTATAGGAGGGCTTTTTGCTCTACTTATTGCATCAATAATACTTTCTATAAATGGAAATTGGAGATGGATTTTTGTTATTGGAGCTGGCATTGCAGTGTTTGGATTTTTATCAAGAACAAAGCTAAAAGAAACGCGAGAATTTATGGACCATAAATTAAGAACTAAGGATTATGGTTTGCCAACTGATAAGAAAAAATTCGATAATGAAAAAGATAGTAAATTAACTATCTTAGCTTATTTTTTTACTGAATTTCATTTTCCAGTATGTTTTTATACCGCATACGTGGTATTAGGTGATTTTTTTTCAAGAAAAATTTTTCAATTAACTTCTGAAAAAGTCATATCTCAAAATCTTAGAGTTACCATTTTTTTAGCTCTATTCATGTTAGTGCTATCTTTGCTTGCTAAAAAAATACACCCTATAAAAACAGCTATATTAGCAGCTTTGAGCTTTATATTTTTGTTACCCTTCATTCCTTATTGGATTGATAATACTACAAGCTTATTTGGTTTATTTTGCTTGCAATGCTTAATTATGTCGTTTGGCCTTTCTACATGGGGAATTTTAGATTCTATACAATACAAATACATTTCTATTGCTAACCGCTTTACTACGATATCAATTATAGTAGGAGTAGCACAGCCAATATCATATATAATGGTGTCTTTTGGCTCTATACCATTAATTGATTATTTTGGTTATTATGGATTATGGGCTTTATTTATCCCGGTTGTTATAGGTTATTTTTGGGGAGTTCACTATTTTAAAAACCTAGAAATAAAACGAGGTAGTTATTATAATTACCCAAATGAAGACTTTCCGCATGATGATACAGCAATAAAAGAGGATGATTATGAGTATAACTTAGGTGATGATTATGTCCCTTTTAAGGGTAGTTGTGAATATAGATTGGAATTATTAGATAAAATAAAGATGATTAGTAAACAGGAAGATAAGAAATTAAATATAAAATTAATAGAAAAGGCCATAGTATTTGCAAAAAAATGGCATGGTATAAAAATGAGAAAAACAGGAGATCATCCTTTTTATTTTCATCCTTTGGCGGTAGCAGCGATGGTGGCAGAATACTATTGTAAAACAGACGTAATTGTCGCATCCATATTACACGATGTTGTTGAAGATAGTGATTGTGATATTGAATTAATAAAAAAGGAATTTAATACTCGTATCGCACAAATTGTTGATAGACTAACAAAAAAAAGAATAGAAGATGGTAAAAATATCATTTTATCTTTTGAACAAATAATAAAAAAATTACAAGCGTTAAATGATTATGAAGCGTTGTTCATAAAAAAAATGGATAGAAAGCATAATTTAGAAACTATAGAAGGTTTATCGCCAGAAAAGCAAAAAAAGATGGCTGAAGAAACTAATAATATTTTTATGAGGTTAATTAGTATTATTGGAGATAAGTTAGGCATACATGGTAAATTGCGACTTGAGAATAACATATTTCAATTATGCTATCGTACTTTAAAAAGAAAATAAGAACAGAGATAAGATAGTCTATATAGAACTTATAATGCTTAGCTTATTGTAAGTTCTATATAAGCAAGATGGATGGGGATTAAACTTTTTGTTTTTGACATTTTAAAACTACCTGATCCATTTTAGCTATACTATTATTAACTGATTTTATTAATATAATAAAAACATGATAATTTATATTATGGAAAATGATGATGATAATTGAAAATACTTTTAATCATAAGGCGATAAAATTTTCGTTCAAAACATAAGTGACTGTTTTTCGCTTTTTCTTTGTCAATGCTAAATTTTGATCCAGCTTTATTAAATATGCATTATCTTTTTTATAGCAGTCATTGCCATCAAAATTAGGCTTTATAAGCCTTTATAAGCGCTTATATGAAATTTTATCTTTTTTGCTAAAATAACTTATGCAAAAGGTCTAAAATCAAGTACCTCAACTCTTGGCACAGTAGCTTGTTGATATCACTGCCTAGAAGGTAATATGATCTAAATAACTCTTTTATCTTTTCAGCTTAATTCGGCCAAGCAGGCTCTGCAGCAAAAATATTTCTAATCCCAAACTGAAAGTAGTGATACCGACTTGACTTTTTAGGATTAAAATATTGACTAAGTTTTAATTTTATGGATAACAAAATTAATCAAAGTTTTTTATACAACTTTAAAGTTTAATATATCTTAGAATAAACATCTTATAAATAAAAAGAGTTAATGGCTGAAGAATTTAGAGGAGTCGATTTCGACTGGAATTGGTATAGTAAATGTAGCGAATTACTAAATGGTAATATTTATGAAATTATTAGCCAAGCAAATGGAGAAGGTTATTTACACCTAAATTCTGGTAGCTGCCTGCAAGACATTGATGTTTATACCAATGCCCATACATTAAAGATTGATTTAGCTAATATTGTCGATCCTAGCATGATAACTAGGTTTATCGGTAAGTTTAGAGTTTACCCTATGTTTGACTTTGCTGGGAAGAAGATAGAGGATTACTCTAAAGGAAACAAAGTAAAAGTATTTTTTCACAGTAATAATAGCTTATACTTTGAACAGTTTGAAACTAATGAGAGAGTTAGCGATTTACACATAATATCTTATAGTAATGGTAAAAAAGGTACCAATGGGGAAGTATTAATAAACGATATAAGTACATCTAATTTATCTATAAGTGCTAATGAATTAGCTTTGTCTGGTTTTATTGAATCTAGTTCAATAAATATTGGAATAAATAGTAATAACCAATTAAGTGGTAGTAAATTTAACCTTAACATGCATAGGGTTTTAGGGTTAAGCACTGAGCATTTAAATATCAACATTTCTGGTAATTATGGTAGTGGAGCATATTTACACGGTAAGATTGGGTCAAAATTAATAAAAACATTAGGTGAGGTAGCATGGCCTCAAAGCCTACCTTCACTTAATATGAAAGTTATTTCTCCTTCATTAGTAACTAGCGATGCTGAAGTTAGTGCTAATTCTATCATTATAGATGCTAGAGGTTCGCAAAATGGAGTTATTGCTAATTACGGTAAGCTTAACGGATATAAGGAAGTCTCGCTTAAAGGGAAAAAAATATTTAGCTATAAAGAAAGCATCATTAGCGCATTAGGTAAGTCAGGTAATGTAGCTATTGAAGGCGAAAGATTTTATGGTGATGGTATGGGGTTATCTGGTGACACAATAAAAATTGAAGCATCAGAAACAGCTTCTTCATATTCTTCCTCTTACGACTATCCTTTATTTTTTAAAGATAGCTATATCAATGCTAATAACTTATCGCTGTCATCTAAGTCTTCTGCTTTAATAGAAAGGGCTAAAATCCTAGTTGATAATTCATTTAATTTTTACTCTTCATTACATTCTAATTACAATAAAAGCTATGTTAAATTTAGTAACATAATTGCTAAAAATATCGATTTCCGCTCTAATTACCGATTGGATTTCGAAGATAGCATGATTGAAGCTAAAGAATGGATGAATATATCTAATTATAACAGCGTAAATGATGATAACTCAATAGTAGTTATAAATAAATCTACTAAACTATATGCTAATAATGAAATAAAAATCACCTCTCCCCTAATTTACTGTTTGGGCCTATTAGACAGTAAAAGAGATATTCAATTAAATTCAGATTATAGACGCGAGTATAGTTTATATTTTGAACCTTCCTCAGTATTGATGGCTAATGGCAATATCAAATTTGCTAAAATCAATTACATTGGGTTACGAGGAGTTTTTCACTCCAAAGGAACGATTACTTTAGAAGCTGCAAAACAAATCAAGATTCAAGGAGCAATTGTAAGCAATTATTTAGTATTGGAAGCTCCAGTAATCTCTGCTGATTACGAAAATAATAATGAATTACAAAATAATGCTTCAAAGTACCTTGGAATTAATAGCGCATCAGATAAATTAATTATTAATAATGCTAAATTAAGAAGCGCCGAGAGCATTGATTTTAAAAATATCCAAATAAACATAACTCAAGCTGATATTTATGGAAAAAATTTCAACCTTTATCATTCTAAGCTAACAATTAACGGTAATATTAAAGCTAATCAAAAGCTATATATTTCAAACAGTCAGGTTATAGAAAAGTTAGGCTTAGTGATTGAAATTATAGAATGGATGAGTTTAAGTGATTCTTCTATTACTTCTGATAGAAAGATAACTATTAATGCTAATGAAAATTTTGATTTTCATCGTATCAACGCAACTGTGAATGAGTTAAACTTTAATTTGAATAGTGCTACTAATTATAGTGTAAGAATTAGTGATTCTAAGATAACTGGTAAAGAAGCGGTATGGAATATAAAAGCTCGGAACGGTATAACAATAGAGAAAACTTCATATATAGGCAAAGGTTTAAGGTTTGAAAGTAGAGCAATTGGGATTGATGAATTGAGTCAATTTAAAGGCTATGCTCCCGATTATAGTTCAATTAGTGCTGACGGTAATAAAGACTTTAATTTTGTTGCTAATGATATTTCAATAATGTCCAGTATTGAGCATAATAACAATATTTATATAGGGTATTTTCAACCACGTCCTAATTATATTACTTTAGGTAATCAGAAAAATAAACATATAGATATTATTAGTCACGATCATGACATATTTATCTATATTTTAGAAAGAGATGGCAGAGCCTATAGTAAGTTTGAAAAAATTAATCTAATAGCTAAAAAAGGCTTAATTGATATAGAATCAGCAATTGGGGAGTTTGTTGATAACCGAATCATAGCTAAGCAACTTAGGATATATAGTAGCATTGATGGTAATAATTATTGGAGAAAACTGAAATTAAATTCTGCATCTTTATTATTGGGATCAGAATATATTAAGCTTAAAGGTTTTGGTGAAATAGAAAGCAAAGGAGGTAGGATAAAGACTGATGGCGAGTTAGAAATGAATGTTTCATCGAGAATTGATTTAGATCAAAACAGCGTTATTGAAGCTGGTTATCTCACAATTAATAGTAGGCAAGAAAGAAGAGTTGATTTGATTTGCAAAGCTTGTACGATTAAAGTTACTGATCCTAACCGCACTAGTAATATAGTAGTTGATGGTTTTTATATTGATGCTATAGGAGAGAGAAAAGCTGATTTAGGTAAGGTAGTTTACCAAGAGCTACGGGGGATGTATACTGACTATTGGAATAATTGGAAGAAGAATAATATTAATTCCTGTTGGCCTGTAGAACAAAAGATGAATTACTCATCAGCTAAAAATGGCGCTGGAGACTGTAGAATTCATTTTTATGAAAGTGCAGCTTTAAAAGGAGCGGTTGATAAAGCTGATTACCCATCTTACGTTGCTTTTGCGGGCAATTTGGACTTAGATGCTAAGAGTTTAAAAGTAAAATCCAGTTTATTTACTGTAGATAACAAGCTAAGAATCGAGTATAAAAAAGCTTACTCATATGATCGCTTAAGGATAGAGGTTGATTCAGAACCAGGTAAGAGAGGAATATTTTTTTATCACTCATGTTTTAAGGATATTTTCCCGGAATTAAGGAGTTGTTTGGGGTTAGGAAATTCAGCTATAGGTGGATATACAGATCAAAGGTTAAATTTTCTAGAAAGTATTAGTGGTAAAATTTTTAAGCCTACAGGATTTTGGCCTAGTAGTCATTTTATCGCAGAGTTTTGCCAAATCGAAAATAACAATATCCCGATTCCGCTAGGCATGATTTATGCTAGAGAAATCAGCATATCGAGTAATGCAGGTGCTGACCTCAATGTTTTTACTACTGGTCCATCCAAACCTTATTCTTCGATTCAAGGTCAAAGCATAGGGGACCTCAGCATTGCTCATGTATTATCTAATTATCGACCTAGCTTTGCCTCTAGCAGCAGTTATCCAGCTATTGCCTACAACAGCGTTACTATTCCTAGCAACTTAATCCAAATCAAAACATTAGAGGACACCCAGCTAAGCATTAAGGATTTTTTTGCTAAGCATGGTCTTAATTTGGCTTATCTAATTAACTTAAGCAAGTTAGATAGCAGCATGTGGTATGTTAATCAGCCATTAATTAAGCAGCTTATTAGTTCATCTTTAGCTCTTAATGGCTCTAGCTCTGGCTCTAGCACTGCTTTAGCTAAGAATTGTGTTGAAGGCAACAATTAACCCGCAATACTTAATAAGCCTTAACCCAAGCTTACGTGGTCACCTTACTGACCCGATTGAAGCAAGTCGCTTTTGGGAGAAGTTAGGTTTTAAAGGGTGTGGCGATCTTGTTGTAATAGGTGATGGTCATTTAGCAGAAAAGCTACTACGTGACGTACTCTTTAACACCTTAGGCTTTCTTGCTGGGCATAATCATGCAAAGATGTTAGAGCAATTTATCTTCAACACTTATATAGAATCAAAGCGCCTAGGCTTCAGCTTTGGTGCTCAACTTACTCCTTCGCAAATTCAGCAATTACAGCTCCCTATCCTTTGGCCGGTATGGTTAAATAACTGCATTGGAGCGACCACTTGTTTGTCATATGATTTACACTTACCTCAAGCAGCGTTCCATCAATTTTTGCTAAAAAGTTCAATAACAGCTGAAATAATTGATATTAACGTTAAGGGAAACCTTTTTATCAGCAATTTAGCAACGATTCAAGTAGGCCAAGAGCTAGGGTTGAAGGTTGGTGATAATTTGATGGTGTTTGGGCAAATTGCTGGTGGTAAGCAACTGATTGAAGTGGGTGGCACTTTTATTAACTCTGGAGCGATCCACAGCGTTAAAGACCTGATTATTACTGCTAGCAGGGCTGTAATTGAAGGTGCGTTAAACAGTAATAGCAACGTAAGTCTTAAAACTATCAACGATGTTATTCTTCAAAGCTTAGTGGGATTTGCTGGTATTTCCCTTAGCGCGATCAGAGCCGGCGGTCAAATTAACATTGATGTACGAAATATTAATGCATTTGGTGCTCAAATTATAGGAGAAAGCGTATATATAAGGGCTTTAGGCGGCAGCATTACTGTAGTTCCATTAGAGATATATAATGAAGTGACCCGAATTGGCAGTGACTACTATTACCGTTACCAAAGTCTAAAGCTACTTCCTTCAACTATTCAAGTATTAGGTTCCGCTACACCCTCCCCTTCTTTAACTAAATCCCCTTTAGCGTCTGATTAACTTGTTTTATGTCAAGCTAATGATAGCGCTACTAACATTAACGCTGCTGGTGGAGCTGGTGAGATACGTTTAGAGGCTGGTGGCGGAATTTTGCTTAAGGGAGTGGGCATGAAAAGCCAGGGAGACACAACCTTGCTTAGCAAAAGCTCAATCAAGATTGAAACCCCTTCTGAGTATAGCTCAATAGTATATAGATACGAAAAAAGGGCTGGCGGATTGCGTGGTTTATTTGGTGGCAAGAATATCAAAACTGAGATAACCAATCAATCCAACCCGATTGACACTAAAATGGAAGTAGGAGGAAAATTTAGTGCTGTTGGAGGTGGAATTGAGTTAGGAGCTGACTTAATTTGCCATCAAGTTTTGTTATATAGCAAAGATCAAAGCATCAGCATCTACCCTAAGGTTAAGCATTATCATTACGAGCTGCACACCAAGAAAACTGGTATTATATTCGGCATCACTGAGAGTAATAGGCTAATGATTCATGGTAGTATAGCTAGCGGTAGTGTTAATACTGCAACGACTATTATCCCAACTATAATCCAGATAGAAGACTATTTTATTGGCTACGCTAATGGTAAGTTTGTGTTGTTATCGAGCGCAATAACTGAGAAAGCGCAATATGATAGTGCTAATAAGTTAGTTCGTAAAGGCAAGATAGTGATTGAAGCTAAGGACATCGAGCTGCATAGCGCCCCTGACCTACGCTATGAGTACGCTTATCTTGATGAAAGAGGAATTGGCATAGGGTTTAGCGCTAATAGCAGTGAGCTAGCGATTAAAGCTGGGGTATTTAAATACAGCGAAAGCACCACCACTACCTCAGCTAAACATAATGCCCCACCTACGCTAATGAGCAAGTTCATTCACCTTAAGGCTGATTCCGTCTCTGACTTAGGTGCGATATATGAAGCTGAGCAGATGGATTTACATGCCCGAATCGAGTTCCATGGGGTAGCTAAAGATTCGATTAACCGCACTGAACTGAAGAAATTGTTTGAAGCTGGAGTTAAGTTAGGGGTGAAGTGGGGAGCTATCGGAGCAGCGGTTGGAGCCGCAAGTAACGCTAGTAAGCAAAATTTTAATACTGTTGAAGGGTATGTAAATGCATCATTTGCAGCACTGCAAGCTTATCATATGGGGTTACAAGCGCTAGCTGGGCAAGGTGGAGGCGGAGCTGGGATGTGGTTATATGCCTGTTATCAGCAAAGTAATATGCAGAGCAGTGTAGTTAAAGAGATCCCGACGGAGATTAGGGCGACTAGCTTTAATCTAGTGAGCGATGAACTAACGCTGATAGGGACGCAGATTGAGGCGTATCGCGGTTACATCAAAGCTAGGGTGATGAACACTAAGCCAGCACAATATGTTGCTTATGTTGATGGTAGCACTAACAGCTTCGATGTTGAGATACCCC
>CAYLWW010000038.1:0-14611 GCA_964387585.1 uncultured Candidatus Midichloriaceae bacterium | reverse complement strand
GCGAAGCGTTCAGGAAGAAGCAGGGGCTCAACAGTTCCCTCCATACCATCCTCGTCCACCGCAAAGATCACGCGCACTTCATTAGCCACGGTGAACTCGTGCTTTCCCTCTACGGCCAGCGCGAACGATTGTTTAGCCGTTGTGTCCAATGCGCTGAAATCGGGCGTCATATCGTTGCCTCCAACTTTCAGGGCGGCGAGCAGGTCGCGTGCCGGCTTCTGTGCCGCAGCAAATACGGCGGTGATGGATGGGTCGTTGGTACTCATCGCGCTACACCTTGCACGCGGCAAAAGGTATGTCATCAATGCCTAGCGGGTTGTCGAAGGAGGACCCGCCACCATCGCCATACCCCGCCGAGCTTTCGCGAGGTGCTGAGCGTTGCCCACCGCCTCCATTGCCCCCCTTGGCGCCGTCGGACTTGCTGCCGCACATCTCCATCACGAACGCGCGGACCTCGGTAGCCTCTCGTTTGTTGCCGTCCTTGTCCTCGTACTTGCGCACCTGGAGGGATCCCTCGATGTAGACCTCTTTGCCTTTATGCAGGAACTCGTTGCAAATCTCGCCGAGTCGGTCCCACGCTTGGACACGGATGAAGTCGGTTTGCTTCTCCTTCGTCTTGCGATCGACAGCCACAGAGAAGCTGCACACCGCCGCGCCGCTTGCGATGTATTTCAGTTCGGGGTCGCCGGTGAGTCGACCGACTAGAATTACTTTGTTGACGTTAGCCATCTTGTGTGTCCTTTCGTGTTACGCCACGCGCTCGGCGGGCTGGTCGGTGGTGTCGTCGGTCTGCTCGCCGTAGCTCTCAAGCGCGTCCTTGAGCTGTGCGCCGATGGATGCGAGGGTGTCCATTGGAACGAGGTTGAGGGCATCGGCGGAGAGGGTTACGCCTCCCGCGAAGTCAACGCCAACCTGCTCGGCGAGGGTGATTATCTTGGCGATGTATGCAGGGCGCTGCTTTTCGCGAGGGTCGGCCGGTGCCACGCCATCGGTGACAAGTGCCTTGAAAAGCTCGCCCTTGTCGCGGCCGGGCTTATCCCAAATCTGCCCGTCAATCTCTTCGAAGCGCGTCTTGGTGACGATGGCGCAGTGGTCTTCGGTCATGTCGAGTTGTGCATCGAACTCGTACTCGGCGCCATCGCGGAACGTCGTCTGAAGACCAAGCTTCACGACCTTCTTCTTCCCCTGCCCGGCGTCGACTTGCTCGTGCGCCATCTTGCTGCGCATCGTGCAGACGAGGTGAACGGGGCTGTGCAGGATGGCCTGCATCATCTCGCGATAGGCCTTGTCGCCGTCGGACCATCCGGCGTACTGGTTGCCGCCGTACTTCTTGCCAGCCTTCTCAACGATGTCCAACACGCCACCCTCTTCCTTCCAGAAGTGATAGAGCGAGTCAATGACAAGGGCGTCGTATCCGTGCTGTGCAGCCAGCTTGATGGCGTTGACGACCTGGTTCGGATTATACGGCGGTGAGGCCGGCAGCACGTCGAAGTCGAAGCGGTTGGCGTAGCGCGATAGGCTTCGGTTCTCGGTGTCGAGTGCGGCCACTTTGCCGAACACGGAGGCGATGGTTAGAGCGGTGTAGCTCTTCCCCCCGCCGGTCGGGCCGGTGATTAGAAGGCGGAGCTTGATTTGCTCGCGCACCGCCTTTTGAAAAGGATTGCTCATTGGTGAATCTCTCTCTCCTACGCCCGGAGGCGTCCTTATTGTGCGGCCGTGGCGGCCTGGTCGATGGGCAATACTCGGATGCCGGCGCTGACCTTTATGGTCTCGGTCTTCTTGGCTTCGGCTTCTGCGGCGAGGTAGAGGTCGAGGCCGGCAATCGCCGCCTTCTCCTCTGGGGTGGCGAAGGGTCCACGGCATCGGTCTTGCCACGCCTTTTTGTCGAAGTGGCTAGTGTGCTGGTGGCGCGTCTCGAGCCCGCCGAGTTCTATGCGCTCCTCAAGGTCAACGAGCTTCATCATCTCGTTGTCGAGCATCTTGCGGCCGGCCTCGTATTCCTTAGCCCATCCCGTCCATCGGTAGCGGAGCACGGAGAGCCCGTGCAGATGAACGGCGTTGATTGGTAGCCCCTCTTCGAGCGCGAACTCACGATCACGAATGGCGGCAACTCGCTCCTCTACGAGGTCGATTTTGTGATAAACGTCCATTAGTACGGCACTCCGTGTTCGTCCATCGCCTCGAAGAAGTCGTCGTCATCCTCGAAGCCGTCCTCGAAGTCGCCGTCGGGGTCCTCGGCGCAGAAGCAGCTCGTCTTTCCGCACCAGTCGCACTCGTCGCGCGCGTGGTCGGCCCAGGGGTAAACGTCGTCGTCTGCGAGGTCGGCGTCGTGCTGCGGGTGGCTAGGCAGGTGCATTGGAACCTCCCGCGCGGCCCACTGGCCCAACTTCCTCTCCGCGCAAAATCGAGAGAAGTCGCTCGTCCTGCCATTGTTTCTCAGCGTCCCTGGCAGCGTCCCAGGCAGCGGACCTGGCAGCGGCCCTGGCAGCGGCCCCGGCAGCGGCCCTGGCAGCGTCCCTGGCAGCGTCCCTGGCAGCGTCCCAGGCAGCGGACCTGGCAGCGGCCCTGGCAGCGGCCCCGGCAGCGTCCCAGGCAGCGGCCCTGGCAGCGTCCCAGGCAGCGGCCCTGGCAGCGGCCCTGGCAGCGTCCCTGGCAGCGTCCCAGGCAGCGGCCCTGGCAGCGTCCCAGGCAGCGGCCCTGGCAGCGGCCAACTCCTCCGCCGAAATCTCTCCTCTTGCGAATTTGCGAGCGGCATCAATGGCGGCAACAGATCGGGGGTCAGGCTCCGCTTCGCTAAGGCTAGCAGTGAGGTGGACAACGCGCTCGGAACAGTCTGCCGACCACATCCTAAGGGCAACCGACGAAAGAACGCCAACCTTTTCGACTAAGCGAACTCGGCCAAATACGGCCTTGTGATCGTGCCATATCGGCGAACCGTCACCCTCGGCCATCCACAGAATGCCATCCTCGCGAATCCAGTCCAGAAGCCCGGCAAGTTTTACGAGATGGTATCCTGAGTGACAGGGGACAGGGTTTCGCACGGCCTTGGTCCATCGCCCCACGGATGGATATCTGTAGTCGCCGCCGTGGACGGCCTCCCGCTTGGGTCCGGTTATCTTGTATAGAGTCTCCATCTTACGCGGCCTCCTGGTCGTCGGTGTGCCCCTCGGCGAGAACGCACTCGCAGCGATGCGGCGCGCACGAGTTGCAGTCGAGGCACTGAGCGTGCAGAATCTGCAGCACCTGGCAGCGCGCGCCAATGGCGTCCTCGATCTGCTCCTTGATGGAGCCCTTCTCGCCGTGCAGCGTCACCTCGTCGCGCTCAACCTCGAGCGTGATGACGGCTTCGGAGCGGTCGTCACTGTCGACGGTGCAGCCCTGGAGGTTGTCCTCGAGCAGTGCGCGGATGGCGTTGCGGAGAATGACCTTTGCGGTGTAGCGAATCATCTACGCCACCCCCCGCAACAGCAGTTCCACGACGGCGGCGCCACCAAAGAAGATGAGCAGCATCGTCCAGAATGAGAGACGAACCTCGTCGAAGTTAACGTCGAGCATCACAATCCTCCTCGGCGGCGTCGTGCAGGCGGATGGCCTGCGCAATCTGGTCGTTATCGCAGTGGTTCCGGCGGAGCAGCCACTCGACGGCGGCGGTCCAATCGCAGCGGAACCCTACGAAAGCGCGAGCCTCGCGTTCCACGAGGTCGATGGCCACAAAGAAGCAGCCACCTTGTGGAAGTGCCTCCTCACGAACTCGTGCCACTTCCACGCCGTCAATGTAAATGGCGTCCAACGGCGCGCCACCGTGGTAGCGCACGATTTGCACGTAGGGTCCGCAGATAGCGGCGACTTGCAGATTCATAACGCCACCAGGAGCTCGCGGACTTCGCTGATTTCGGTGGCGAGTCGCTCGGCGGCGGCGGCGGTGATGACGCGACCACGCTCCCAGTAGCGGAGAGAGGTGCGGCTGATGCCGGTACGGTCGGAGAGTACGCGGCGCGAGAGGTTCTTCGCGCGGAGCCATCGGCGGAAGGCGTCCGGGTCGATGGTGTAGGCGGTCGGTGATGCTGGCATATTGCCTCCTTTGTCTAGACAGAGTGTGTGTTTCGGTGTAGACTTGGAGGCGTAACAATCGACACCAAGTCATCTTCACTGAGCCTCCATCGCCGCGCCAACGACGAGAGAGGCTTATTTTATGCGGGCGCCAGGGCGGCGCCGTTGTAGTCGGCGGAGAGTCTCTTCAGCTCTGCGCGAATCAAATGGCGCTGAGTGCGGCAGTAATCGGCCACGCGGTGCGCCAGCTTCATCACATTTCCGAGAGTGCAGAACCGCTCCATCAGGTCGTTCTGGCGGTCGGCGTTGGGGTCGGGGCTGGAAAATGGCATTCTTTCAATTCCTCCTCTCTATGTGCTGCGCCACTGTGGGCGTGGTAATGTCTACCTATGATGCAGGTACAGGTTAGTTTTACTCGCGGCCATCCACCGCCGATAAATATCGGGGCTGATGCCGTGCTGGTCATCAGGGCGGTTTGTCGGGGTCCGTCGCGTCCGGGGCCAGAGCCCAAAACTCGGCGAGGGTCAGACCGAACGCCGTCGCAATCTTCTCCGCCGTGTCGACGGTCGGAGTAGACTTGTTGCGCTCTAGCGTGTTAATGGTGACCCGCGACAAACCGCTTTCGCGCGCCAGCCTGGTCTGCGACCATCCCCGGTCAGCGCGTAGCAGTTTCACTGTTCGTGTAACTTCGTCCATTGGATCGGAGTATAAGCGTGTACGTTCGTCAATGTCAAGCACTCTTTACAGGTGCTATCGTGTAGGAGTGTCCACCATAGTTGGAGAGCGAATAAGAGCACAGCGCAAAGCCCTGGGAATGAGCCAGCCGGAGTTCGCCGAACGCGTGAAGCTGAGTCGCGATGCTATCGCCAAATACGAGGGCGGCAAGGGGCTGCCATCGGCGGAGAGTCTGCTGCACATCTCGCAGGCGACCGGGAAGCCGATGGAGTGGTTTCTGACCGGCGAGATTCCGGCGGTGATGGCGCCCCAGATTGCCACAATCGCGCGGGCGATTCGCGAGATGGGGCAGATGCTGTTTGGCGTAGCCGACCGCTTGGACTACGAAAGCTCGGGACAAACTGCCAAGGTGGTGCCATTGAGGCTCCCGATGGCCGCGATGGATGGGGAAGACGTAACGCCCGAGATGGCCGACGCAGCAGCGGCTGCAGCTCTCAGGCTAATCTTGAGGGGGTTGCACAGTGGAGCCGATATGGATGATAGCCGAAAGGCTAGGGGTTCGGATCCTGACCGACCCGGACTGGAAACTTGAGCAGTCGGTTTGGTATGGCGAGTTTGAGGAGTTCGGGCCGTTCATTCTGATGCCCGCCGTCATTCCCATCCGCCTCGAGCGTTGGGCAATCGCTCACGAGCTGGGCCACCATATGACGCCAGGCTATTACCACGACCGGCGGCTGTGGGAGGTCAAGGCGGATCGATGGGCGGTCGACACATTGCTCCAACACTACGCCGTTGACGAAGTAGACTGGCCCCCGCACATATGGGGGTCGCTTCAAGGAGTTGCTGCATGAGAGTCACTAGGAGCCGAGACCTTGCCATATTCTGCGCCTTTTTCTTCGGCGGTATAGGTCTGCACAAATTCTATATGGGCAAGACGGGCAAGGGCGTGCTGTACTTCCTCTTCTCGTTCACCGGCATTCCTTTGTTGGTCTCAATTTTCGAGGCGATCTCCTATTTCAAGTACAAGGACAACGAATCTTTCACGCTCTATGAGTGCGAGGATGGCGCTCCGAAGCCGCCAGGTGCTCCGGGTTCACAAGGAGTTTCGGTTCCGCCCGAGTTCATCGCCCTTTTTCTTGCTCTCACCATCGTCCTGTGCCTCGGATACGTCTGGCTAAACACACCAGGATAGAAGATCTCATACGTTAATTTCTGTAAACCGTGTACAAAGTTACACGCTTTGTGTTAGCCTAGCCCTGTTCACACCATTTCGAACAGGAGCTAATTTCCGTGCAAGAAGCAACAGTAAACTCTCCCCTGCGGCCCATTGAGTGGCTCGCGGGATTTCTCGGCGTCAGCAAGTGGGCGGCTTACGAGGCTGTCAAGAAGCGTCAAATCCCCACCTCCTGCGTGGTCCGGCTCGGCCGTCGACTGCGCGTCAACGAAGAGCTTGTCCGCGCCTGGTCGGCGAACCAGTTGCCGGCGGAGGTTGTCGGTGGATAGCGTCAATACTGCGATTCGCAAGCCTGATTTCATCACTTTTACAGGCATTGATGTTCGCACTAGTCTAGGAAGAGTTCTGGAACTCAGCGGACGCTACCCGGTCGAGTGGGCTGTGCTGTTCTCTTTGGACCGTCAAGGTGAAGAAAATCGCTACCCCTCTAAAGACTTCGTCGCCGCTCTAAAGACTCTCCCCTTCGGCAAGGCCGCTCACTTATGCGGGCTTCATGCTACGTGCGCCCTGCACGGAATCAAGGCTAGTGGGCTTGACCTACAATACTTCGACCGCTTCCAGATTAACCACCGAAATCCCAGCGATGATGCAATCCTTGCCTACGCAAGAAAGTATGGAGGATCGGGCATTATGCAGGTTCGTGGAGACGAGTTCCCCGCGTGCAACAACTGTGTACAGATGCTCTTCGACCGCTCGGGTGGAACTGGGAAAGTGCCCGACACCTGGCCGCGTCATCCTGGTGGAGGAGTCCAGGTGGGGTACGCTGGCGGCATCAATCCAGATAACGTGCTCGACGTGATCGACGCCATAGGCCCCGATGGACCCTACTGGATTGACATGGAATCCGGCGTGCGCACCGATGACTGGTTTGACCTAGACAAATGCGAAGCCGTGCTACAGGCCGTGTACGGCGTCGGCAGGTCCGTCGATGAAAGGTAGCATCATCAAGCGCGGCAAGGGCGTCTATCAGCTCCGCCTCTCCCTCGGCCACGACGAGACAACGGGGAAGCGCATCTACAAGCATCGCACGGTCCACTGCACGCTTAAAGAGGCACAGCGCCACCTGCGAGACCTGGTCGCGCAGTACGAGGGTGGCATGGTCGTCGTCAAAGAGGACCGCACTTCGCTGAACAAGCTGATCGAGCAGTGGCTAGAACTCGGCAAGAAGGGCGATGTCAGCGATTCGACCATCACCACCTACCGCCGAGTAGCACAATACTACGTGGGGCCAGGGCTCGGGCGAATGCCAATCCATCGACTCACCGCCGCCGACATCCGAGAGTTTTTCCTCGAGCTGTCTCGGCGTGGGTTGTCGCGGTCGGTGATACGGCTCTCGACCACGGTCCTCCGGCAGGCGCTCGATATGGCGGTAGCCGAGGGGCGGATAGCGTCCAACCCGAGCCTTGGGGTCAAGAAGCCGTCCAACAAGCGCGAGGCGAAAACCAAGGTCGTGCGCGCGATGGACAGCGACCAAGCGGCCATCTTTGTTCGGCGGGCTGCGGAGGAACGCGACGGCGTGCTCTTTAAGCTCGCGCTCATCTCGGGTATGCGGCCCGGCGAGTACCTCGGGCTAACCCTGCCGCACATCGACTGGCAGAACAACGAAATCCGCGTCACGCAGGCTCTCACGCAGAATCTCGCGGGTGAGTGGGTGCTCGGCGCCACGAAGACGGCGGCGGGGCGGAGACGCATCGCAATGCCGCCAGAGGCGATGGCGGAGCTTCGGGGCTACATCGACGGGCATCGCCGACTCTTGCGCGAGTTTGCAGGCGAGGCGTGGCAAGAACACAACCTCGTGTTTCCTAGCCAGACCGGCGGGTTTCGGACTAAGCAGGCGGTGAGGAACCTGTTCAGGAGCATCCTCCGCCGAAGCAAGCTCCCGCCGTTCCGGCTCTACGATTTGCGGCATACGATGGCAACCCTGCTGCTGCAAGCTGACGAGAACGTGAAGGTCGTGAGCGAGCGAATGGGCCACGACGGCCCGGTAGAGACTCTGCGCACCTATGCCCACGTTCTGCCGTCGATGCAGGTTCGCGCGGCGAGCAAGCTCGGCGATATGTTTTATGCGAAAGAAGAGGAGTAGAAGATGGCCGAGCAGACACAAAGAGAAATCACCACTCTAGTAAGCCTGACGAATGACGAAATTATTCTTCTTGACGGGAGGTGTCGCGACAAGATTCAAGCCGAAGTTAATCGCGTGAAGCTTGAGAATGACGTTCTTTCCGCATTCACGTCTCTTCCCCCACTACAGGCCGAGACTGCATCCAGGATTGCGGCCGTAGCCATGGCCAATGGAGTTCTCGAAACTTCGTGCGTGATAATGGATGGTCTGCCATGTTCTTGCTGTGACAAGAGAACACGTTACGCCACCTACAAAAGGAGCAGCTACTACCATCGGAAGGGAGACCCCAACCACAAAAAGCCGATTCATGTTCGTGGCGTACACTTTCCAAAGTGCTTTGTTTGCTGCGATTGCTGGGCGGCCATCAAACCCCTTATGATTCCCTTCCTCGAAGACAGACAAACAGAGATCGACACCAGGTTCTTCTATCCCGACGACAAGAGAAAATCCCGATGGAAGAAGTCTTGCAACCGCAAATGTAGAGAGTGTGGATGGATGGGGCATGAGGGGGAAATGAAATTTGTGCAAAAGGGACACTATTCTCCTGCTCGCCCCAAGTGCCCCCACTGCGGGGTCGAAGACTCTTCGATGTACCTTGGCAACAAACTGATAAGGATTGACGGCTTTGTGATGATCGATCGCGAGATCCAAGAGAGCAATAAAACTTCTGCCGGGTAGCCGTATGGTAGCAGGGGCCGAGTTGTCACGGCGCACAATCAAGCTCAAACGGCATAAACACTAGGGTTGCGCCCACTATAAAGTCCGATAATGCATTTAACCCGTTGTTAATCTCGTGGCGTTTTGCGTCTGTTCTGCGGAGTGTGCGAAAGAGTGCTTTACCTTTGATACTGTTGGGTTTGCGGCGCGTCTGGTTGGGACTTGGCTGGCACCGATTTTCGAGACCGTGGCCCTGTCGGGTAGCGCGAGGGTGGCACGGCGTGATAACCTGCAGGCAACCCGCCCTCTGCGGGAATGCGAGCGCCCTCGAGTGTCACCCGTGCAAACGGAATCGAGAGGCGCTCTTTTTTTGCCCCACCCCCTTGACCGTACTGCAGCAGTACGGTATAACATAAGCAAGCCGAGTGACACCGGCGAAAACAAACCGCAGAGGAGACAAGAAGATGTTCAAAGTTACCAAGATCGAAGTTACCACCTCGCCTGATGGCCTGGGCGACCTGCCCGAAGGTCTCTACGTGGAAACCGCCGTCGAGATGATTCAGAACGCCTATCCCGGCGTAGAGGTCGAGGTAGAATTGCGCGAGGTGTTTCAGACTAGGATCGACCTTAAGATCGAAGAGACCGGACCTCGCGAGGAGGACTGGATGGAGGAGCGCCTCGGTTTCGAGTGTAGCGAGACCGAGCACATCGGGCGAATCCTTCAGGACGCCTTCGACGCGGCCTGCTCGAGGGTCTAGATGTCCCGCTCCCTCCGCCCAACGGTCAACCTGACCGAGGAGGAGGCATCGGCCCTCCAGGCTCACCCGGACTACACCGGGAGCCTGGGGGGCACCCTCCGCCTGCTGGCCCTCCGCCAGCTCGGCCTGCCCGACCCCGACCCTAAAGCCTACCAGAGGTCGCAACCGCGTGACGAGAAAGGAAGATTGAGATGAACGGAACCCGATACCGCATAGAGTTTTCGCGATGGGACGGCCCGGTGGACGATGGCTATTGCGAGGTGGACTACCTTCGAAGCGAGCCTCCCGCCGATGGGTTTGCCTGTATCACCGACGCCGTCGAGTGGTTGCAAATCAACCACAAAGGACCGGACGAGCACGGCGTGACCGCTCTCTTCATGGTCGACTAGAGAGGATGATTTGAAAATGAGAAGGTTCCTAGTGTGGGTCGACCCATATGAAGAGACGGTTACTCTCGAGGACCTCGGGCTGGAAGAGGGCGCGACCGAGGAGGAGATTGAAGAGGCTTGTGCTGCACACGTAAACCATATCTGCAACTACAGCGTGTCGGCCGGTTGGCGAGAACAATAGCGCAGCTAGACGCAAAAAAAGCCCCCTCCCGCGAAAGGAGGGGGCTTTTTGTTTGGCGTTCGTAGCCGTTTCGCGCGGCGGACAGGCTTTCGCGGGCCGCTCATCCGAAGGGCAGAGCCGGTCACCTCCGGCTCGTTTCCATTCTACCGGTGGAACGGGCAGAACACAAGCACGAGACCACGGCGGCGGAGCAGTCGCGAGAGCCAATGCCCCTCGCGTAACTCGTAGGTCCACAGGAGGCGGCGGCGATGGTCGCAGCAGAATGGGCAGCGTCTCACGCGGTTAGCACTCCCTCGGCGGTGATGAGGTCGCCTTGGTAGTGGGCAACGCCGTTGATGATGGGCACAATCTGCAGGTCGATGCGGTCTACGTCGTGCGCGGTAATCTGGTGGCCGATGACACAGCCGTGCTGCCAGTCGGGCGCATAGTCGCCGATGTAGTCGGCCTCGAAGGAGCACAGACAGCCCGCTTCAACCCACCCCGCCGTTCCGTTCCCGTTGGTGTGCATCACGTGCCCAAGTCTGTGGGTGTGGCCCGAGATGCCCGAGGATGCGCGCTTCGTCATCTCCCCCCGCGCCGAGTTCCCCGACCCCGTGCGAACGACATGGCCGTGAGTCACGGTTAGCGCGCCGAGGGAATAGCGTTCGGCGGCCTTGATGTACTGGATGCCGAGGTCTTCAAGCTCGAGCTGCTCAGAGAGTTCCATACATCGGAGGCTTGCGAGGGCCGGCGCCTTGGACCAGAGGAACTTTTGAAGTCGCTCCTCGTGGTTGCCTTCCTTGTAGACGATTTCGGCCTCTGGATGGTTCTCTCGAAGCCGGCGGAGGAAGGCTAGGCCCTGGTCAAACTCCTCCTGCAGGCTGCCGATGCGACGTGGGTCCTTGTCATAGCGACTCACGGCGTAGCAGTCGAGCAGGTCGCCGAGCAAAACGATGAGGTCGGGCTCGATATGGCGACAGAGGTTCTCTGCGGCGGCGAGCGCGGCTTTGTCCTCGTGGGGAAAGTGTACGTCGGGGAAGAAAAAGACCTTGCTCCGATGTGCGCGGCGCTTGCGTTTGATCTCCACGGGCTATCCTTTCGTTGGGGGACGGTCGGCGGAGGTGCCAACGCTGATGGGGTTGGTGTTGCTGTCGGTGAATTTGCCGAAGCTTTTGGGCAGCACGTACTTGCCGCGCGCCTTGGTGGCGATGAAGTGATCCTGCGAGATGCGCTCGGAGGACGGCGGGTGGGCGTCTGACTCGCGCACCATCTCCGCCATCTTCCGAGCTAGGAGAAAAGCCCGGCCTTTTTGAGCTGCGCCACGGCGATGTCTACGAGCATCGGGAGGAAATACTCGATCACGCCAAGCACCATCGGGCTCTTGATTTCGATGCCGCCGGGGTCTTTGAGGTCAGCCATCACCTTGGCGACGACGGCCTTTTTCTTCTCGGCAGCCACGGCGCCGGTTCCCTCGGCCTCCATGGCGTAGGTGAAAATAGCCCATACAATGCTGGCGAATTCTTTGGCGATGTTCATGGTGTTTTCTTTCTCCGCTTACTCGCGGTGGTAGGATGTTTGGTCTTCGCGGCGGCGATGGCGTATGGCAAAAGCCTGCGCTGTGCCGCTACGCGCTCGGCTTGCTCTTGCGCGAGCTGAAGTTTGAGAGCTTCGATTTGCTGCAGGGCGGCGGCTAGTTGCTGCTCGCGCTGCTCGGCGAGGTCATTGACGAAGGACACGGTCGCGGCGGCGGCGCGGTAGTCACGTGCCACGGCGGCGCTGTCCACGGTGCCGAACGTCTCTAGGTGAACGGCGCGGGTGACGAGGTCGAGTGGTCCGAGCATGTCAGCCTCCTAATCGTAGTCCTGGAAGACGGAGACCCACACGTTATTGCCCCGCCGAACCCATCCGCGCTGAGTGTCCCATTTGTGGGTGAGCGGAAGGATGAAGTCCACGGTGTCTTTGTTGTGCATTCGGATGCAGCCGTGCGTGGGCAGGAGTGGTTGATAGTCGGCGAGGGGGTTTGGCGCTCCGCTTCCGCCTCCGTGCAAGCAGATGCCAGCTCGGCCTCGGGCGTTCTCTTGGCCCTCTTGTTCCTCGAGGTCCCAACATAGCGGGCCGTAGGGGTACCAGATATCCGCTTTGCTGTCGGTCGGCAACGACTTCCACAGGGCGCCGACGCGGTAGAGGCCGGGAGGAGTATCCCCGCCGTTGGTCCACGTCGTGCGACCGTTGACCCCTTTGGCGAGCGCGGGCTTCGTCCACAGGTATTTGCCGGTGCTGTCATAGCATTTGACGGTCTCGGCCTCGTCGTTGACTACGAGGTGAAAATCTCCGGGCTGAAGAATGCGCGGCTTGAGTTTGGGTCCAATCATTGCGGCTGCTCCTTGTCCTTGGTGCGGTAAATGGCGAGGATTTGCTTCGTCTCCTCGAGTTCTCGGCGGAGGTTGACCTTGTCGGCCACCTCTATGCGCAGGGCGTGGACCTCGTCGCGGAGGCCCTCTACCTCGGTGCGCAGGGCTAGGTTGCTGTCCTGGAGGCTCTTGGCGATATCTTGCCACTCACGTCGCGCCTCTCGCTCTTCTTTGAGCATTGAGCGGGTTTCGCGCAACAGGTCCATTAGGGCATCGGCGGCCCGTTCAGCCTGCTGTGCTTCTTGCTCGTCGGCGGCGATGGTGAGCTTTTTCTCTTCGACTGAGAGGGTTCTCTCGGCCACCTTGACTTCGAGGGTTTTGTTGGGGTCGGGGCGGAAGGCTTTCGTGAGTGTGGCCGCGCCCGTCAGGACTGCACCGATCACCCCTCCAGCGGCTAACCAGCCAGCGTCTGAATCACTCACGAAATATCTCCTTTAGGTCGATGGCTCAAGGCCGAGGATAGTTAGAGGGCTAGGCCGTTGGCCGCTTCCAGAGGTCCTGCTCGAGAGTCCCCGGGTGGCTTTCGGCCCATCGCTGCGCCATCTGCTGGTCGAACTCGTAGGCGTGCGATTCCTCGGCAATCTGCCGATATCGGAATCCGCCGCGAACCCATTGCCAGACGTAGCGCACGAGGTAGATCGGCCACGGTCGGCCGCGGGCGGAGTTGGCGGAGCTTCGGCGGGTGGGGCTGGGTCCGTATTCCCACCCGAGACCATTCCAGCGAAGGGGTCGAAAGGGGGCGTGCTGTATCCACTCGCGGCCTCGCTCGAGACTTCTTGCTGCGCCGCCACAGCCCGCAGGTTGGCCACCCGGCTTGCGGCCTTACGCTCGGCCTCGTGCGCTTGCTGCATCTCCTGCTGGGCCTGCTGGAGGTACAGGGCAGCCGCGTGACAACGCTCGGCGGCCTCGGAGTGGGCGATCTGTGCCTGCTGGAGGGTGGTGAGAGGGCTATCCATTTACTCGGCTCTCTCGGTGGGCAACTCACTGACCGTGAACGCGTAGGGAGTGCCGCTGAACAGCTCGGCGCCAACCATCCGCGACCTACAGAGGGCCATGTTCTCGGTGAGGATCAGCTCGCTCGCGGTCGGGTTGGCGGTTAAGAACCAGCGCAAACAGGCGTAGACCTGAGCCTCGGTCTGGGTATATTGGCCAAGGTTTGGGTCGAAAAAGAATCGGTCGAGCACGGGCCCGAAGACTCGCAACGGGCAAGCGGGTAGGACTTTGTTGCGTAGCCATTTGGCGTCGTCGGCCGACGCGTAGGCCGCGTAGTTAACTCCCCACCAACGAAGGCGCGCCTCTTCTGCGGGTGAGTCAGGGTGGCCGACGCGGCGCCCCTCAAATCGACTGTGTTCCCATATGCGCTCTTGCGTCGGGACTTCCTGAACGTGTGACATTTAGTTGTATTTCCTTTCGTTGGATGCTTAGGTTTCGATGTCGCCGCGCAGGCGGAGGTAGGCTAAGAGGTCATTGAGTCGGGCGATTGCGCTTGGGCCGTCGGTAGCGTCGGCGATTGGGTCGGACTGGGCGACAGGTGAGGCGCCGTTAAATCCTAACCCGCTATCAGTCCAGCGAACTTTACTGGCGTATCCGCTTCCTCCGAAGCCATCTAATCGCCCCTCCGCCTCGGCATAGAAGCGCGTGTAGTCACCGTAAACCTCAATGGTAGAATAGTTGATCCCATTGCCAAACGTGAATGTTCCAGATGAGGAGCGGAATTTAGCAAATCCGTTTTCGTCGGCCTCAACCTGGAAATCCACCCCGTCAGCGTACTCGCAGATCAGCTGGGGGCCGGTGCTGGAGCGACCGTGGAAGGGGGCCTCGGCGACGAACTCACCGCCCACGGCCAATCCCGTGTAGTCGAGGACCGCCGTAATCCCATTGTAGACCGAGGACGAATCCCGGAAATAGAACCGGTTCGCGTAGATTCCAGCCGCGCCAGCCACGCCGAACGCATTCCACGCGAACCCAGTATTCTCGAGTCGCCCCAGGTAGTCCCAGGCCGGAACCGACCCGGTCGACGGCGCAGCGGCGGTCCTAAGCGTCTGCACCCAATTCCCCGCCTGACTCGGATCACTCCCCGCCAGCACCCACACGGTAGCGGGGTCGGTGTCGGTCTGCAGGACGAGGTCTCCGGGCTGCACGTCGGTGGCTGTGA
>CAYLWW010000037.1:0-15146 GCA_964387585.1 uncultured Candidatus Midichloriaceae bacterium | reverse complement strand
CTAGTTGCTTACTCAATGAAAAATAATCAACCTAAAGTTACCATGAATCGATCCTTAAAACATCCTTAATCCATTATTGGGGTTCTAAGAATGAAAATATATATTATCAAGGGCAAAATAAAGAGTATCAAGAAAATTTTTGTGATTTATTTAAAACGCATTTTAAAGATTTAGATGCATTACCAGAATACAATAGTATTACCACGCATTGTGGTAGTTCAGATGATGAATATACATTTACTTGTGGTGAGCTTAAAACAACTTTTGATAATGAACTTTAATATTTATAGCTCATAGTAAATGAATAAAATAGCTGGAATCAGTGGTAAAGCGTATAAAAAATGTTATATAGTAGCAAATTTGTATTTTTAGCGTTTTTAAAGTTTTAAATAAGCTTTATCGCCATACCCAGCTATGTTATTATAGCTACTTACAGAGATATAATTAACATTAAGCGTTTCTATTTCATCTCTACTAGGTAGCTTATAATAACATTGATCATGTATGTGCTCAGTCTTCATAACTTGATCATTTGATAATAACTCTATTCTAAATGTTAGCTTTAGCTTATTACCGTAATCAACTTTCTCTTCGTTTATTGATTCTATACCAAAATCTGTACTTTTATTAAGCCCAGGAAAATCACTATCCAAAGAATACCAGTAAAGTAGTTCTTCATAATTATTCTTCATAATAATTTTTAAGTGGGTTGGAGCTAATGGTTTAGCACTCTTACCTTGATATTTAAAGACCTTAATTTCCTCTTGATTAGAGTTATCGGTGTTTTTTAAACTTATAGCTTTAATAGCTATATTAGAGTCTATATAAGCGCTAGGTATATCGATACTTGGTAAATTTTCTTCCAGTACTATAAACCTTTCGCCTGGTTGATGAAATTTCACTTCACTACCAAATAATCCTCGCAATAAGCCACTGATTTCATATTGATATGAATTAACTAACCTAGCATATTGAAATTGAATTAACTCTTCTCCTATTATAGCTAAGTTATATCCTTTCATTAATTCATCTAATGTCACATTATATAATTGGCCATGTAATAAATTTACTATAACGCTATTCTTTTTATCAATGATATATCCTTTAGCGGCTTCACCAATAGGCAATGATAAGCTCTTTGTTATTGCTCCCATAATAGGGGTAGTATTATTTTGCTTTAATACCGTTACAAATTCCATTTTTGAATTAATATCTTTTTCTTTTTCACCTCCTTTTAATAATTTATAAAATACTTCACAACCATACCAATTTTTGCTTTTTCCACATGCAGCAAGTAACACTCTAGTAGTTTTTTTATTAATCGTTGATTCGCTAACTAGATTTTTTTCTATAAAAATAAAAGGTATATCAATTACTTCCAAGTTAGTAAGGGATAAATAGCTATGAGGAATAGATAAATTTACTATTTGAGGGTTAATTATATTGGTATTTAACTGGTTTTTAGTATTCCAAAGTTTATAAATGCTTATATCTTCGGCTACACCAGAAAGCTTTAATTGATAATTTTGCCCTAATTCTATGCTAGTAATGCGTATCTGATGGATGTGGTTATTTATACTTAGCTTAATGACATCTGTTGGCATTAAATAAGCGTATTTTATTGATAACATAAAATTATACTGCAAGCGTTCTATCCAAGAATTATAAAGCAGTACATTAGCTATCTTATTAGCCACATTGTTATCCAAAACCAAAGGCAACGAAATTATTACAGACATCTTGCTATTGCATTGCATTCTACGTGCATGCTGATTACCAATTTTATATCCGTTAGTACGATTAATAAAGTTAATATCAATTTTACTCGGCAAATCAGCTTCTTGTAAATTTTTAATAGTGAGTATATCGTTAACGTTACTAGCATTACACCATTTATCAGACTTATCGTTGCTAGGAACTAAGTCATCTTTATCTATTAACTTCAAAATTTTACTATAGCGTGAAATAAAGCGGACTTTATAGTCACTTTCTACTACATCAAAAAAATAGGCTTGCTGCAACTTTTCTATTATACTTCTGATGCTTGCTTGCTGATTTATAATCAACCCATCAACCATATCGTTAACTTTAGTAACATCGATATCAAATTCGCTTAAACCAGCTCTAACAGATAAGTCTTTTAATAAAGCAGATAAAGTAGAATTTCCTAACTTACCTTGGACCCAATGACCAGTAATCCAAGAATTTCCGTCTGCCCAAAATTCATTATTATCTGGCCAAGTAGGGTAAGGCCTTGCATCCCAAGTCCAAAGGAATTTATTTTCTACAATCTCTGAGTTAGCCCATCTCTTTTCGGTAGCTTCTATTCCTAATCTTTGCGCGTAAATATCTATTTCACCTAAAGAATGATAAGGAAATCCTGAATCTATACTATTGTTATCATAAAATATATTTGGTTGATTAGTAGCGAGATCAACTGAAGGAAAACCATACTCAGTAAACCATATTTTTTTAGAACGTGGAATCCAACTAGTGGTTTCGCCATTAGGATCAATATGCTTGTTATTCCACCACCAACTTAAGTTTTTCCATGCATACTTAGGCTCTAATAATTGTTTTTTTGTTCGCTCAGTATCGGTATAAATAAAATCATAACCTTCTCCAGAATCCCATCCAGATATAACCTTAGATAGATTATATTTTTGTTTTTTCCAATTCGTTAAAGGAAAATATGCATCTATACCTATAAAATCAATATCAGGTGACGACCAAAGAGGATCAAGGTTATACCATCCATTAGTAGTATGATGATACTCGCTCCAATCTGCAGCATAAGAAATTTTAACCTCTTTACCTAAAATTTCTTTTACTTGTTTGGCTAGCTTTATCAACTCTATTACTGCAGGAAATTGGTCATTATCATCCCTAACGCTAGTTAAACCTATTAATTCAGATCCGATAACAAAAGCATCTACCTTATCACGTACTAATCTAGCATAATGCAAAATAAAATTATTATACCCATTTGAACAATTAAAAAATTTTCTTATTCCTTGAGGAGTGCCAGTAATTCTACCACGCCAAGGTTTATTAGGTAAATCAACAAAAAACATAGGGTAAAACATTATCTTATAATTACATTTACGTAATTCTTCTAGATAACGTAGTATTGATTGATCGTTTATAGATCCTCCATAATTAGGTCGATCCAAATTATAGCTAATTTTATGAGCAGAATATCGAGTATAATGATTTACAATCCAAGTGTCTGGAAAGGTATGAGCCGTACCACCAAATTCAACCCCAGGCTTTATAACGCAATCTCCTGCATCCAAGCTATTTGCAAACCAAGTAACTACAGGAGCAACCCATTTTATATTAGGAAGAGTTATCTTTAGCTGATCTAAAGATAATAAGCTATTGGATTTTAAAGAATGGTTATGATAATTTAAATACTCTCCTGAGCCACGTTGTAAAAAATAATTTGTAGTATCATTTGAGATAGAATCGCCATTAGCTTTGCTTTGTATTACAGTATCGTATACAAATTCACCCCCACCAGGAATCATTACTATTGAGCTTATTTTATTTTCTACTGAATTCTCATCTAATGTGGATTTTCTAATTTCAAAGGAAAAATTGGGTAAATGATTTCCAAAGCTAGTAAGATTAAGATTTTCAAATACTACGTATGCCAAACCTCGATATGCTGGAGCATTACCTATACCTTGAATATTTTCAATTAAAGGATCTGGCATCTGTTCTTCAGTACCTAAGTAAGTTCTAATAGTACTGACACTATTATCAACTACTATAGTTTCATCAGCCCAAATTCTGTCTATGTTTGCTATAGGTCCTTCACAAATAGCTATAGCTAATGAAATAGTATAAAAGTAATTGGTATGATGATGATGAACCTTATTCCATTTACGACCTTGAGTATGAGTAGTGGTGGTTTTATGTTCTATAATATCAGTAGCCCATATAATATTACCAGCTACTTTTGCTAAACCATATATTATCGGTATAACATGACCATAACTAGAAGTTTGTATATTTACATTACCTAATCTATAGCTTGAAGAATTAACTGTATTATTACCAGCGCCAAATATCCTTTGATCCAGCAAACCACCTACCATAGATCCCGCTAATTTACCAATATTAGCTCCAATAGCAGTACCGGATATACTGCCGCCCAATGCAGATCCAATATTGCCTAGAATTATAGATGCCATACTTCAGCTCCCATATAAAGATTTCGTTATAGATAGGGTGTTAAAGAGCCTAAATCAAAAAATCTTAATTGATAAAGGCCCATGAATTGATAAATATAACCATTTAAGCAGTTCAGGAAGTTATAAAAAATAATAATATTTAACTGATTTTATGAAAGCGTTATAAGATATAGTATTTTAGATTGAATTAGGGATTTTAAAGAAGGAGGAGATAGCGTCGAATATAGCATTAAAATTCAGGTAAGATGCATTTAATCCACCTCTTCATGTTAGCGCTAAATTTCTCTACTAGCTTTAAATAGGAGCGAATATGGAGGTAAAAATACAAATCTACATCCCAACTGATTTTATTAATTCCCTTATCTTTTTTGACTTATGAAAAGCTTTATAAAAAGCATCGACAAAATAAGCCTTTCTATTTCAATAATTGTAGTCATATAAATAAAGCTAAGTATTACCTACCAAAGCCTTAGCAAACTCTTCTGGATCAAAGCTATTCAGATCATTTATACCCTCACCTATGCCTATAGCATATATAGGTATATTATATTTATCTGCTATACCTACTACTATGCCACCCTTAGCTCCAGTATCTAGCTTAGTTACTATAACACCACTAATATCCGCTTTTTCTTTAAATAAGTTTATTTGATTATACGCATTCTGCCCAGTAGTTGCATCTATGACTAACACTACTTCATGAGGAGCTTTTTCATCAATTTTCTTCAAAACTCGTATAGTTTTGCTAAGTTCTTCCATCAAATTAACATTATTATGCAATCTGCCAGCAGTATCTATTAACAAAACATCTATATTAGCTTTAGTAGCCCTCTGCAAAGCGGAATAAGCAACACTAGCAGGATCAGCATTAACATCTCCAGTCACTATAGGGCATTTATTAGCCCTTTCTGCCCAAATACTTAGTTGTTCAACAGCAGCAGCACGAAAAGTATCACAAGCTGCCATCATGACTGAATAACCTTGATCTTGAAATTGCATAGCCAATTTACCGGCAGTTGTTGTTTTTCCATTACCATTCACCCCACAAATAACTATTACGTAAGGTAAATTATTTCGTAAATTAGCATCTGGTATCGTTAATTGTTTGGATACAGGAGTAATAATAGAGGCTATTTTTTTTTGAACAAATAATCTCACTTCATCTGGATTAATTTGTTTATCAAATTTTTGCTTTGCTAATTCTTGAGTTATTTTATTAACAGTATTAACTCCAATGTCACTGCTAATTAATAACTCTTCCAATTCCTCTAAAGTTAAAGAATCAAGTTTTTTATGAAATACAAGCTTATTTATGCCTTCGCTTAAGACGTTAGATGTTTTTTTGAGCCCTGAAGCAAGGCGCTTTAACCAAGTCATACGTAGTTAGATTTAATTGATAAAGGTTAATATATTAAATTAAGAGAAAGATTGTAATATTGCGCCTACAACCTTACTCATTTCAACTTTAAAAGAACCCTTCACTAATAAGATATCTTTAGGTTTTATATAATCAATGATATTCAAAGCCATTATATCAGAGCTTAGAGCAGATACACCTTGAATTGCGCTAGGTAAATTTTGAAATAAATCCTGCATTAATTCTCCTACTGCAAAAACTTTATCAACTTTATTTAGTATAATACTATCTAATAAAGAAAGATGCAATTTCCTTGAATCACTGCCCAATTCCTTCATATCACCTAAAATAGCTATTATTCTATTATCATGTTTTTTATAATGAGCTAATTTAAGTAAAGAAGCTTTTATAGAATCTGGGTTAGCATTATAAGAATCATCTATTAAAATAATTTGATCTTTATTGAGTGTGTAAAATTTCCCCCTACCCTGCAATGCTTTAAATTGTTTTAATCTACTAATTCCTTGCTCTATATTAGCTCCTACAGCGTATAAAGCTGCGATTACTGACAAGCTATTATAAACAAAATGTTCACCTAAAGAGCCAATAGAATACTCGAATTGATTACCTAATAAAGAAGCTTTTATATAGCTTACTTCATCAATATTATCACCCACTCTATCTATTCTAGAATTATAATCTAATAACCTAACGTTACTAGTAGACGCTTTACCAAAATAAATAACCTCAAGCCCAGCTTGAATAGCATTTTTTTCCAATATTGTACTGTATTGATTATCATAATTTAATATAGCACTGCTTACTTTACTCATACCCAAAAAAATCTCAGCTTTTGCTTTAGCTATATCTTCAACTGAATTAAAGGAGCTGAGATGTGCTGAACCAATATTTACTATAATCGCTATATCAGGCCGAACCAAAGCTGATAAACAAGCCATCTCACCAGCTTGACTCATACCCATTTCAAAAACTGCAAATTCATATTCTTCCGGAAGAGCACACAAAGATAGAGGCACTCCTATCCTGCTATTTTGATTCCCTAAAGTTGCAAATACTTTATCACTACAGCCAGTCAAGGCTATTTTAAGCATTTCTTTAGTACTAGTTTTCCCAGCACTTCCAGTAACACCTAAAATCTTACCCTTAAACCTTTTTCTGGCATATTCAGCTAGCTTATACATAATTTGATAACTATCATCTACCACTAATACAGAATCTATATCTCCACTAAAATTACCTGGTAATTTATTAATAATACATAATTCTGCTCCAGATTCTAAAGCTTGATTAACAAAATCTGAACCATCGTGATTATCGCCTTTAATACCTATAAATAAGTCCCCTTTCTTAACATTTCTACTATCTATTGATATTCCTGTAATATTCAGAGGCTTTTTTATGCTAATTCCAATAGCATTATTAATGCTTGTATTATCCCAAAGCAATGAAGTATTATAATTTATATTTGAACTATTCATACAAATTAACTATTTTAAATAATGTTTTAAATAAGGAAAAATTAGAGTTTTAGTTTAATCAATATATACAATATTAAATCTGCACATGTACGTCACCCTACAAAACCAAAATTATAGCAATAAGATATGTCATGCTTTTTTAGATCGCAATGGAGGTTTAAGTAGTGGCGGATATTTTTCTTTAAACTGTGGTTTAAATAGCAATGATGATCGATCTAAAATAACCCAAAACCTAGAACTAGCAATAAAATTATTTAATAAATTTTTTAAGCAAGATTTTAAAGTCATTAAACTAACTAAGCAAGTTCATTCTAATTCAATTGTTGTTGTGAATGATCTTAGACAGTTGACCGATGATATTGAAGCAGATGGATTAGTAACAAAATTACCAGGAATATTACTAGGAGTTTATACTGCAGATTGTTCACCTATATTACTTTGGGAAACAAAAAATCAAATAATATCTGCTATTCATGTTGGATGGAGAGGAGCGATAAAAGGAATTATTGATAAGGCCATCCTAGCTATAAAAAACTTAGGAGGCAAAAGTGAAAATATTATATCAATTATTGGTCCCACTATAGGGCAAAGTAACTATGAAGTTGATAGCAGTTTCCACCTTAGCTTTATCACAAATGATAAGAGAAATGAACAATTTTTCTACCCAAGCAAACGCGATAATCACTTCATGTTTAATTTACCAGCATATTGTAAATTTTCACTAGAAAATAATAATGTAGCTAAAGTATATGATACAAAATTAGATACATATAACGATTCTGTGAATTTCTTTAGTTGTAGGCGTTTTAAAAAAGAACAATCGTATAATAATCAAGGTAATGATTTTGGTTGTCAACTTTCCATAATAGGGATACCAGATCATCGCTAGAATTAATTTTTACAAAATATAAATCCCTCAGCAATTGCTGTTTTTTAAGAGAATAAAAAACAAAACATAGAAGATAATTTAGAATTGAAAATACATAAAAAAATCTTGTTTATTATTAGAAATTTTTATACAATCTAAGCTTGCATTTATACAAATATAATACACGGCATTTAAATAATAATGCTGTGTATTATATGCTTTTCTCAAAGGATTATAAGGATGGCAAATAATTTCTGGGTAAAAAATAATGAATTTCAAATCAACACTAATACCATCACAGGAGATCACATCGTTTCTGCAACTTCTGTATTAAATGATAGTAAATTTGTTATAGTATGGCCAACTGATATTAGTAATGGGGAAATTTATGGGCAACTATATGATACAAGTGGTAATCAAATCGGTAGTGAATTTAAATCTAATCCTATTACCATACCATGGGCTCCTACCCCCAGCATATGTAATGTGAGTAACGGTTTTGTTGTACTTTGGCAAGATAATGGTACGAATTATGCTCAATTATATGATAACAGCGGGGTAAAATCAGGAGATAAGATACAAATTAATACTGTTACAGGTTCCAGCAATGCTTCATGCTTAGGTACTACAGATGAAGGTTTTGTGGCAGTGTTTGGGATAGGAGGAGATCCAAATGGAAACATTAACGGCGTTTATGGACAAAAATTTGACTCCAATGGCAATATAATAGACAGCACATTTAAAATAAATAGTATTAACACTGGTTGGAGTTACACCTCTAGCATCAAAAATTTAAATAATGATGTTTATATCGTAATATGGCAAACGTATACTTATAGCCTTTATCCTGATTTAGTACGAGCCCAACTATATAATAATGATGGCAGTAAATTAGGTAATGAAATAGCAATTACGCCTGTAGATCACTTAAATCCAACGTATGGAAGTGGTGAGCAGTATGTATATAATTCTGTTGCTGCTTTGCAATATGGTGATTTCATGGTGAGTTGGAAAGTTTGGGAATCAGGAATTAATAACATTTATGGCCAAAGATTTAACTCAGATGGTAACGTTATAGGCGCAGCATTGAAGTTCAATCCTACGACTTTTGATTCAAGTTGTGGTTCTGCTTTAATGACTTTAAACACTGGTAAGTTATTGGCAGTATTATGTGGAGCCGATACATCTACTAACATACCTGAAATATACGGGCAATGGTATGATGTGAATAATAATATACCAGTACTAGGAACGAAATTTAATATAAGCACTACCTCCTTTGGTAAATCACAGCCTTACATAGCTAAATTTAATGATAATAAGTTTGCCATAATATGGGAAAGTCAAGAAAATCCAGTAACAAAGATTTTGGCACAAGTCTTTGTTTCTACATCATCGCCTATAAGTCAAGCTTTGGCATTTACTGTTGACAAAAACGTCAAAACTGCGCTTGATTTTACTACTAAGGTGAGCCATGCTGAAGATGCAGCCAATGCAGTCAAAGTGAAGATTAAGAGCTTGCCAGGATGTGGAAAGTTGTATGATGCTAGTAATCAGGAGGTGAATTTAAGTCATCTATATGCTGTTAGTGCACTACAGTATAACTCTATAGGCTGCACTACTAACAGCACGAGCTTTGCTTACGTGGTTGTTGATACACAAAATGCTGAAAGTGGTCAAAGTACTGTAACTTTAAATATTAGGCCAGCATCTGAATTTAAAGTAAATACTTATACTGTAAATAATCAGGAGTACCCCAGCATTGCATCACTTGCTAATGGTGGATTTGTTATTGCATGGCAAAGCAATGGGCAAGATGGTGATGGCTATGGAGTTTACGCGCAAAAATATGATGCAAATGGTATTGCACTAGGCTTTGAATTTAAAGTAAATACTTATACTGTAGGTGATCAGAAGAACCCAAGTATTGCATCATTTGTTAATGGTGGTTTTGTTATTGCATGGCAAAGCAACAGTCAAGATGGTGGTGGCTTTGGAGTCTATGCGCAAATGTATGATGCTAGTGGTGATGCAGTAAACGGTGAGTTTAAAGTTAGCACTAATAATATTTCGTCAGTATATCCACCAATAGTAACTACATTGAGTAATGGAGGCTTTATTGTTACTTTTTCATCATACAATGATAATAGTGGCTGGGGTACACAAGCACAAATATTCGATGCTAATAACAATAAAGTAGGTGCTGAGTTTGAAATTGGGGGTTTTTACTATTCTAAAGCTGCATCCTTAAGTAATGGAGAATTTGTTATTATGTCTATTAGTGGTGCTGATAAAATATATGTTCAAAAGTATAATGCAAATGGTGATACAATAGGCCTTAATTTTACAGTTGAAACTTATGCTGCAGGAGGTCCGAACATAGCAAGTTTTAGTGATGGGGGTTTTGTTATTATTTATGGCAGTATGCCGTCTTTTGAGCCAAATAGTCCTAGCCGTAATGATGGAGTGTTTGCACAGAGATATGATGCAAATGGTAATGTCATAGGTGCTGAATTTAAAGTAAATAGTCATATCTCAAGCTCTAGGGAATTTTATACTGCTAGTGTGGCATCATTAAGTGATGGAGGATTTGTTATTACTTGGGATGATGCTACAGATAATATAGATTATTATCGTGATATCTATGCACAAAGATACGATTCTAACGGCAATAAAGTAGGATCTGAGGTTAAAGTCAATAATTATGCTGCAGATTCACAGCAATTTTCAAACATAGCATCCTTACGCAATGGAGGTTTTATTATCACTTGGAGTAGTAATGGACAAGATGGTGATGGCTATGGAGTATATGCAAAAAGATATGATGCTAGTGGTAACCCTGTTGATCCAGGTGTTCCTATACCATTACCCAACACAGTGCCAAGCAGCCAAGCATTTAATATAGTTGTTAATCAAAATGCTGAGAAAAGCTTAGATTTTGCAGCTAAAGTTAGTGATAGAGAAGATGCTGATAATTTACTAAAAATAAAAGTAAAAACTCTTCCATCTGCTGGTAAGTTATATGACAAGAATAACGCTGAGGTTGTAGTAGGTAACACCTATGCTGTTAATGAGTTGGTGTATAAAGAAACTGCCACAACGGCTACATCTGATAGTTTTGCATATACTGTTGTTGATAGCAAAAATGCTGAGAGTGATCAGAGCACTGTAACTTTTACTATTTCTTCTTCAGAGACAACTTCCTCCACCGCAATATCATCCGATGCTTCGGTGATATCTAGCACTTCATCCGATGCTGCTACTTCTCAAAGTACAGTTATTACTATACCAAATACCCCTCCGCAAAGTAATTACTTTCAACTAAAAGTGAATAAAAATGGTACAGCTGATGTGAAGTTTAAAAGTGTGATAAGTGATAAAGAAGATTCCATAGATAAATTACAAATTAAAATCAATCATTCTCCTGAATGTGGAAAATTATATAATGTTAACAAGGAAGAAATTACGCTTAATCAACCTTATAGCGCACTTGAATCAATGCTGTATGAGCCTATAAATTGTACAGATTCAAAAGATTCTTTTTCTTATGTTGTTGTTGATACTGAAGGTACAGAAAGCAATCCTAGTTCAGTGGATATAAGCATTATCGATGCACCATATATCGATGTTGATAAACCACCTACCGTTGGTGTAGTTAGTTTTTCAACAAGTAAAGAAACGAAAGTGCCGATAAAGCTTAGCGAGAGCGAGAAAATCATAGATAATGATAATTTTTCTGAGTTAAAGGTGAAAATAAAGAGTGAGCCTTTATGTGGTAAAATATACGATACAAATAACAATGCAGTTGTTTTGAATCAGTTATATGATGTTGATGCTTTGATATATGACCCTTTAAATTGTGATGCTAAGAGCTATACATTTAATTATTCAGTAGTTGATACTGCAGGAAATGAGAGTGAATATAGCACTATTAGTATTACTATTAATGGTTCTGGGTTACCGTCATGGGCTACAGCAGTGATATCAGTTGTAGGTGGTGCTAGTGCTGCTGTCGGAGCTGGATATAAGTTGTATAAGTGGTTATATCCACCTAATCCAGAACCAAACCCAGATAATCCAGAACCAAACCTGAACAATAGAAACAATGGTGAAGATGGTAGAATTGGAAACAATAGTGAAAATCAGAATCCTGAGTTACAAAACAATGATAATCGTGATAACACTAACAGAATTAGCATGGATAGAGAGCTAGGTAATTTGAACAATGCACAAAGCAGTAATGTGATAAATTCTCCTAATATTCTTAGTAATAATCTGCAACAACCTGATGATGTTTTGATATCGCAAGCTAGGGATGCTCTTGTCAATAATGTTGTTGATGCTGAGTATTTAAGTGTGAATCCTAATGAAATAGCGCTAGAATTGCAAAACAAGATTGAGATTGGGAATGATGATATGATGCATGCTTAACAACATAGAAATTTTTCAGCTTCTTATTCTCCTGATCTAAATCCAATAGAGGTTTTTTTAGCTAATTTTGAAGCTAAAGTTAGAACCATAATTTATAATTTTAAAACTCTTCAGCAAGCCATAGATTTTGCTTTTAATATGTAAATTACTTAAACGATTCTACTGTATCATAAAACTTCTTGTGCATTATTAGAAATTTTTATATATTCTAAGCTCGCATTTGTAAACTGCTATAATAATTACATTTATTAATATCAATGCTGAAGCATTCTAAACACAGCAAGATTTTTTCTCTTCGAATGCCAATGCTCGGCTAATAGATATCCTTTGCCTATTTTTAGGCGATTTTTTAGAATAAAGCATATTTATTCATAATATGTATCAATCTAAATTCATTTAACTTAGAAACTTACCTCTTAAAAATTAAGAGTTAGTAGGTTGCTAGTAGCAATACATAAAAGTACCAAAAAATCAAAACACTCAATATCATTTATCATGAGGTACAAAGGAAAAATTATGTCATACCTTATTCATTTCATACCTATTTTATTATTTATATTATTATTTGTTGGTAGTGGGGTTTATTTCACCTTATTAGGTACCCCAAATGCTTTTTATCAATTTTCACCTATAACATCTATAATATTAGCAATTACAGTTGCTTGGATCTTGCATAGAGGAACTGCACAACAAAAAATGTATGATTTTTTAGATGGTATACGTCATAGGGATATAATAACGATGTGTATCATATTCTTACTTGCAGGAGCATTTAGTGAAATTACAAAGCAAATCGGCAGCATTGATGCTACAGTTAACTTTGCCTTGTCTCTAATTCCATCACAATTTCTGCTTATAGGATTGTTTCTAGTTGCCGCTTTTGTATCCACAAGCATTGGTACTTCTATGGGAACTATTGCAGCAATTGCCCCAATAGGTTTTGCTTTAAGTCAGCAAATAGATTTATCCCCTTCATTATGCGTTGCTACGGTGGTAGGAGGAGCAATGTTTGGAGATAATCTATCTATAGTATCAGACACTACTATTGCCGCAGTAACATCACAAAAAGCCGATATGAAGCAAAAACTAAAACTTAATGCAAAAGTAGCATTTATTGCATCTATTATCACTATAATCTTGTTAGTTTTTAATACTAATACCCAAGCAATAATAGATGCTAAAAATTATGAGATCATTCTTATAACTCCATATATATTGCTAATTATTCTAGCTATTAGCGGAGTTAACGTTTTCGTTTCACTATCAATCAGTATAGCTTTTAGCGGAATTATTGGAGCTTTTACAAAAAATAACTATGATTTTCTTACATTTAGTCACGACTTGAATAAAGGATTTGTTAGTATGAATGAAATAATGCTATTATCATTAATGGTTGGTGGATTATCTGGACTAACAGGTAAAGCATTCACTCAAGAAATAGCGAATAAGTTATCCAATTGGATTTCTAAAAAAAACGCTGGCCCAAGAGTAACGCAGTTATTAATTGCAAAGTTAGTAAGTATATTCGATATCCTACTTGCAAATAATACAATTGCCATTATTTTTACTGGCGAAATTGTAAGAGAAATAGCAAAAAAACATAAGATTCCAGCACATTATAGCGCAGCTTGGCTTGATATCTTTTCATGCGCCTTACAAGGTATAATACCATATGGCGCACAAATATTGCTTGCAAGCGCTATAGCACAGGTATCGCCATTAACAGTAGTACCACACGTTTATTATTGTTATGTATTAGCAATTGTATCAGTATTGTACATAATATTTAGTAAAAAGAGAGAATTACAATAAAGAGAAAATGACAACGAGTCACCATGGCATCGTTAAAAAAATAATTTAAATAAATTAGAGATAGTAAGAGCTATAAATCTCAAGAACGCATGATCAGTTTTATCGCTTATTAGAAAGATAATTACCTATCGCCGATACACCAGCGAGAAGCTATTTTAAATAGCTTCGTTGCTTCGCTATATGCCCATTATCTTCATCTAAATATTCTATCACTTTTTATCTTAAATTATTACTGTAATTCTTATCACTTATAATATTTCTCTTTTTGTATAGACAGTTGTTTTTATATACTACTTGCAAATCTAATCAACTTCTTCAGTTCTTCAAACAGCATCCAAACTTCTTGCTTGAACCAATCTAGCCATTGAGCTTCGGAGATAGGGTATTGAGAAATACGAGTAAGACCTACATAAGTTTTAAGCTTTGCAAGAAGGTAATTGATGCGTAAATTAGTAAAATCAGCTTCATGTGCACATATTTCTTTTAAGATAGTTTTTTCACATTCATTAAATATGGAGATTTTTTCTACGAGAATATGACTTACGAGCTCACGATTGATCACATACCCTTGCGTATGTTTTATGACTTTATTTTGCGATGTCATATCTATTGCATCATTTATGACCGCCTCTAACACACGTATAGCTTTTGTAATATTAGCGCTAGCAAATTTTATATTGTCTTGTTGGTTCGCAATCTGATGCAGATTTTTAAATCGCAAAGGCAAACTATATCCAATACCGCGAATATTGAGAATAATGTCTTTCAAGCTAGGATGTAATTGTTGAACAAAATACCTGATTTCCGATAGCTTACGGTGCATACGGGTGGTATCGGAAATGATTAGGTCGTAATCTTTCAAAATTTCTATGATTTTTTCATAAGAAAGTGGATTTGGGTGAGTATGGAATAGTTGATATAAAATAGATGTTATAGTCATTCCAATTGATAATTATAGAATTCAAAGGCTTGATCGATAG
>CAYLWW010000036.1:0-16186 GCA_964387585.1 uncultured Candidatus Midichloriaceae bacterium | reverse complement strand
GAGCCGGTATCGTTACTGATGTGTTGGTTTAATAGCATCTAATATTACGTTTAATAATAGTTAAGTTTTATACTAAACAACTTTAAAAAACATTGCAGTTTCATTGATTTTTGCATAGTATGGTTCTAGAATAGCTTAACTATTATTTAAATACTGAAAACATAGAAAAAGACTTATACTTATAAATAAAATAGGAGAAATAACTAAAAATGTCATTATACGAATCAACGTTTATAGTATGCCAAGATGCTTCAGCTCAAGATGCTAATAACATAGCTAAATCTTTTACAGATCTTGTCGAAAATATGGGAGGAAAAGTAATAAAAAAAGAATATTGGGGTTTAAGAACTTTAGCTTATTTAGTGAAAAAAAATAAAAAAGGACACTATATAATGCTTAGTTTAGACGCTGAAGATAAAGTGATGAAAGAATTAGAGCGCCACTACAGAGTTAAGGAAGAAGTCATAAAATTTCTTACCATAAGAGTAGATAAAATTGATGAGTCCCCTTCCCTTATGATGCAAGCTCCTGCAGAAAGTGAAGTAACACATCATCAAGCGTAGTAATCTTAATTTCGAATTCCGCTTAAAAAAATTTTAGTAAATAATAACTATTAATCAGTTTTACAAACAATGGATGTAAGAAATAATAATTACAATAATGAGAACGTTATATCTAATGCAGTTCTATTTAACAAAACTGCTTCTACTCAGCGTTCTATAAAATGTCCTTTATCAGGGAAAGATGCTCCAATTTTAGATTATAAAAATTTAGAATTACTTCGCAAATACGTATCTGAAAAAGGCCGTATACTACCAAGCAGAGTAACAGGAATATCCAGAAAAAAGCAAAGAGCGCTTCAGCAATGTATCATGCGTGCTAGAAATTTAGCCATGCTTCCTTTCGCTACTAAGTAAAAAAAATCAATAATCATATCTTATAACCTAACTTTATAATTAAGTGAGAATTTTCTTAAATGAAAATTTATTCTTAATATACCGTTAGGTTTACTCTTGTTTATATTAACTAAAGCTTATTTTATAGCTCATAGATGTATCATTTACCTTTGATTAGCGCTTTAAGTAATATAAAACCAAATCTAATACTTAGGTCATTTCTACTATTAATCTATTTAAGTGCATTATTAAATGCTAATTATCCTAAAGTTTCTTTTGCAAGTGACCTGCCATCTATCTATTCAGCATTAGATAATCAAAAAAAAAATCATCGATCTTCTGATTGGATTGATTCTCCAACTTATTCGGGTTTAGTAATTAATACTAATAATGGAGAAATTTTATATAATAAAAATGCAAATTCAATAAGACATCCAGCATCATTAACTAAAATGATGACGTTATATTTAACTTTTGAAGCTTTAAAAAAAGGCAAATTACATATAAAGCAAAAGATTACTATATCTAATACCGCTAGTTCACAGCCAAGAAGCAACTTAGGGTTACAATCTGGGGAAAAAATTACAATTTTAGAAGCAATTCATGCTTTAGCAATAAAATCCGCTAATGACGTTGCATACGCACTAGCTGAATCGATCGGTGGTGACATGAAGCATTTTATTGTTATGATGAATAACAAAGCTAAACAATTAGGAATGAAAAATACTACTTTTCAAAATCCTAGCGGTTTACACCACCCTGAGCAAGTTACTACAGCATATGATATAGCTAGGTTAGCTATGGCTTTAAGATATCATTACGCTAATTATTATCACATTTTTAGTCGCACTCATTTTGTTTTTAAAGGCAAAAATGTTAATGGCCATAACAAAATTTTAAAACGCTATAAAGGTGCTGATGGTTTAAAAACTGGTTTTATCAATGCTTCAGGCTTTAATTTAGTTACTTCAGTACGTAAACCTGAAGGAAATCTAATAGCTGTAGTTATGGGTGGTCCTACTGCTAACTCTCGTGATGATCATATGATAAAACTTCTTAACCAAGCATATGAAAAAATTAAAAATAAAAACTCTACTTTAAGAAGGAATTCTTCATCAAAAATTCAAAATTCAAAAGAAGCAGCTTATCATCCAAAAGCTCCTAATAGTAGTTTCACCTCTTTAATATCTACCGCAGAAGCTAGCAGTCAATTAATGGCTGATAATAAAAGTAATGAAATCAAGAACAAAGACAATGTTTTTAGTATAATAGATATAAAAAAGGAAAATATAGTTAAAAGAAAGTCTGTTTCTGTAAACAATAACAAACATAACTCTGCTAAAGTTACCAAAATAAAGAAAGATTTAAAATTAAAAAAGAGTAATTTAAAAAATAATTTAGCTAAAAAGAATAAAATAAAATAATCTAAATTTAAAATTATATATCCCTAGTTTTTTATGAAAATAATATTTATGGGGACTTCAGACTTTGCTGTACCTATATTAGAAAGACTTACCCAATCCGAACATACTTTATTAGCTGTATACACAAAACCACCTTCCTTAGGAGGAAGAGGGATGAAAGAAATAAAATCTCCTATTCATTGTTTTGCTGAATCTCATAACTTGCCTGTAATCACTCCAACAACTTTTAAGATAGCTGAAAATATTGAATATTTCAAAGCACTACAAGCAGATATAGCTGTAGTCGCATCTTATGGGCTCATTTTAAGATCAGAAATTCTCAATTCTCCTAAATTCGGATGCATAAATGTACACCCTTCAAAATTACCTAGATGGCGAGGCGCCGCTCCAATACAGCATACTATTATGTCAGGTGATAATGAAACTGCTGTTTGCATAATGCAGATGGGTACTGGTTTGGATACCGGAGATATAATACTTAGTAAGAACGTGATTATCGATAATATTATAGATCATCATAATTTATCTATACAACTTGCTAGAACTAGCTCAAATTTAGTTGTAGAAGCTCTGTCATTAATTGAACATGGTAAAGCAAAAAGGATTAAGCAAACTTCTAGTGGAGTAACTTATGCTGAAAAAATTACTAAAAGTGATCAAGTTATAGATTGGAATCAGCCAGCAACAATGATTAATTGTAAAATTCGTGCTCTTTCCACAAAACCTGGTGCATATTTTATACATAATCAACATGAGATAAAAATTTTAAAAGCTGAAGTTTTAGAGAATCTAAGCTTAGATTACTCTTCTAATATTCCTGGTCAAGTTATTGATGATCAGATGTTAATATATTGTGGCAATAATACCGCATTAAGACCATTGATATTACATAAAGCTAGCGGAAAAGTTTTAAATCTCTCAACTTTTTTACTAGGCAATAACTTTTCTAAAGGAATGTTTATAAAGCCTTAGAAGTTTTTTTAATAAATTGATTTTACTGTATTGCTAAATAGTTAAATATTGCTAAATTAGATTTATATTTTAAAATAAAATTCGTTAAATCTTAATGCAATACAAGCGTATATTATTAAAGCTATCAGGTGAGGCTTTAATGGGTCAACAAAAATTTGGCTTAGACACTGAAACTATACAACAAATATGTGAAGATATAGCTGAAGCTCATAAAGTTGGATACCAAATATGCTTAGTAATAGGAGGTGGTAATATATGCAGAGGCGCTACTATAACTCATATGGGTATAGAACGTGCTAGCGCTGATAATATGGGGATGTTAGCGACGGTAATTAATGCTATAGCTTTACAAGGAAAATTAGAAAATCTAGGTATTATTACTAGAGTGCAATCTGCAACCCCTATGAGCACTATAGCTGAGCCTTATATAAGACGTAAAGCAATACGTCATATGGAGAAAAATCGAGTTGTTATATTCTCTGCAGGCACAGGAAATCCTTTCTTTACCACCGATACAGCAGCAGCACTAAGAGCTGCAGAAACTAGCTGTGATATCATATTAAAGGGAACTCAAGTTGATGGCATATATTCTGCTGATCCTAAAAAAGATTCAGCAGCAATAAGATATAGCAGATTGACCTATAAAGATGTCATAGCAAATGATTTACATATTATGGACTCAGCTGCAATTTCTTTAGCACGTGAAAATAAAATACCAATTTTAGTATTTAATATACATAAAAAGGGAGAACTATTAAATGTACTCCAACATCAAGGTACTTTCTCGCTAGTAAGTGATTAAATATATACCAAGCAATTTATATTATAAAAGTGAAATAATGAAATTATTGTTCAATAAAATTATTAAATACTTAAGTTGTGCTGCGTTACTCTCTGGTTCTTTAGCATCGTGTAGCTTATTAGATAGCTTAATTTCAGAAAAAAAAGAACCTCTTTTAGGGGAACGTATCGAAGTATTTAATCAATCCAAACCTTTAAAGCCTGAGCTAATAGTTAACCCTAATACTCTTATAGTTGCTGAAGAAAGTTCAAGCTATAGCGATAACCCGGATAATAGCGCTTTCCAAGTCACAGGAAATTTAAAATTTGCTTGGCCTCATGGCGACAATAACATTACTTTAAGAGAAGTAATGAAATTTAATATAAGAGAAAATTTTAAATTTCCCTTAAGTTCACTACCTATAATAGTAAAAAATAACCTCATAGTACTTGAAACTACTGGAATAATAAAAAAATTCGATATTAATAGTGGCAAATTAATTTGGCAAAAAAAATGTTTCACTAAGATCAAAAAACAACTATTAGGAAGCCGTTACTTAAACGGTGGAGTATTAATTAATGACGATATAATCTTTATTAGTTTAGGAACAGAACAGCTAATTGCCTTATCTATAATAGATGGAAAAGAACTATGGTCTACTAATTTATCTTCAGTAATTCGCTCTGTTCCCACTATAATAGGTAATAAAATTATCGTTCAAGGATTAAATAACACAACTTATGCATTAAATCATCAAAATGGAAAAGTGATCTGGACCCATTTAGGCATAATTGATCATCAAGTTAAGTCTCTATTTTCTAGTCATCCTGTAAAAATCGATCAAGATAGTTTAATCGTTCAAGATAGTTATGGTAATATTACTGCCATTAATGCTAATAATGGTCAAGAGATTTGGTCATTAAAAAATGATATGTTAACTAATATCCCTAAAACAGAAGAAATAATAATAAGCTATTATCCTATATTTGATAAAAGTACAGGTACTATATTTGCAGTCAATCCTCAAGCGCAACTCTTTGCTATAGAAGTAAAAAGCGGTAAATTGCTGTGGAAAAAAGAAAATACCAATATACGCAAACCTTTTTGGCTCGCAGGTGAATTGCTATACGTCATTAATGGTAATGAACAAATAGCAGCAATTGATAAAAACAATGGAAAAATCTATTGGACTAATGAACTACAAGATAAAAATCAAGATAAAAGCAAATCGAGTTTTCTATTTGGTAAATCTCAACATTTGCCTATTGTTTCTTCTCCAACTTTAATTAATAATAATCTAGTTGTGACTAGATCTGACAACACACTTTTAGTTTTTGATTGCTTAAATGGAAAGCAACTTTATAAAGTTAAAGTAAGAAAAAATACAGAATTACCGGTTATAGTAGACCAAGATCATATTTACATAACTAGCAATGATGGTGCTATAACAAAATATTCTCTATCCAAGTAACTTTAGCATTTAATGTTAACTCAATCTTCAACTTTATTTAATCGCAAGCTCTATCATATGCAAGCATATAATAGAGCAAACATTTTTCAGGCTAATTCAGATCATTATTCAGCGTTTAAAGATTTTTTTATATTTAATCATACTTGGGAAATTATAATACAACTACTAGGCGAAGTAACAAAACAATTCAGAAATGCCTTATTTTATAAAGATGGATATGGGACATTAATATCAAGCATGAATGATAATTATATATCGATTAATGATCTAACTACTTATTATGATTCTCATTATTTGAATAATAATAGCTTAAAAATAGGCTTTGATGAAGAAGCCATACCTTTTGCAGATAACACTTTTGATCTCATTATTTCTGATCTATCATTACATTGGCTTAATGATGTACCTAATGCTTTATCTCAATATAAAAAAATACTAAAGCCTGGAGGATTAATTATTATTACTTTCATTGGGGGACAAACCTTATATGAGTTGCGACATAGTTTAGCCTTTGCCGATCTAAAAATTTATAATGGCTTAACTCTTAGGATAATGCCCATGATAAGTTATTATGACGCTAATTTTTTATTGCAAAAAGCTGGATTTTTAATGCCTGTAATAGAAGTTGAAAGACTAAAGGTTATGTATAGTAACCTTAGTACCTTGATAAAAGACATACGCATATTAGGTAACTACTTATCAAATAATGAAAAAACCCATAAACCTATCAACAAAAAGTTTTTTTCTCTTGCAGAACAAGAATATTTCAAGTCATTTGGTTTGAACGCAAAAAATCATAACCAAACTTTTTTGCCAAAAGAAATAGGGCAAAGTATTGCTAAACCACTTTTACCAGCTAGTTATGAAATATTTATTGCTAATGCATCTAAAGATTGATTTTATTTTGCACCTTTAACAAAATAACTTTTTAAGACTTTTCAAAAAGTAAGAATCAACTAAAAATCATAATCTATTTTTTATCTGACTTTAATCTTAAACTAATAATGCTATTAAGATTAAGTTGAAGAGAAAAAGGCACGCACAAGAGGCAAAATACACAAATCACACATCAGCCGATTAATCAAACAACATATACTTTTGAGACTTCAACATTTGCGTTGTCAAATTTCGTTTTTCGCTAACGCTCACCTATTAATATAGGTTACGCAAACTCACCGCTCATTTTTCTAACAAATGTTAAAGTCTCCTTAGTATGCCAATTTTTTTTTATTTATCATCGGCACACAAGTAAAATAAAATCGCTTATGCAATTCTATTCAGAAATTAAGCATTTTTCTTCTACCCAATTTTTTAGTACACTATATGGCATAACTCCTAATTTAGTATCTATTACTTCCCCATCCTTAAATAAAACTAGAGAAGGTATCGCTCTAATAGCAAGTTTAGCAGGCACTTCTTTGTTATCATCTATATTCATTTTCCTAATTTTTATTTTATCTCCTAATTCGCTATCTAATTGATCTATCAAAGGAATTAATTGTTTGCATGGACCACACCAACTCGCCCAAAAATCAACCATGACATAACCTTTATACTGATTTACTTCTTGATCAAAATTGCTATCTGTCAAAGAGTGATTTTTTTCTTCTATGCTACTCATAATTTTCTAAATAATATGGATTTAAATATTTTTATCCTCCTTATTATCGACATAACAAAAGCTAGTGTCAAAACATTTCTCTCAAATTTTTTACATTATAAATCATATAAAGATTATGTTTTATAAGAAATTAGTCTATATCAAATTAAGCATACTTAATTCATTTGGCTCAGGTGCAATAACAATTTTCTCCCAAACTATATTAGTATTATATGTTAAAATTGAAGCAGTATTATAGCTTATACAAATTGCTTTAGAATTTAAGCTTAGTTTCTCATTATGATTAGATAAGCCTTTTATCGTAGAAATGAATTTTTTCATCATTAAGTCACAAAAAATTTCTGCAGTACGAGGAGAATAAAAAAGAATATGAGAAAAATTACCGTTAATTAACCTTCTCCATAAAGTAGCACTAATTTGTGTAATTGGATCTGCTGAATATGTTATTAATTTTACTATATTTATTTTATTTTTTTTATTTAGTTCTTTTCCTAACTCATATTCAATATCTTTAGCAGTATCAAAACCGGATAAATAAAGCAAAGATTTTTTATTTTTAACGTATAATGTTAAAAATCTTAATGCTTCTTCAATATTAGGCTTAGTAGCTATAACATTTTCTACCCCTATTTTTTGTAAAGCTAAACAAGTTTTATTCCCTACTACTAAACATGGTATTCTAATCAAGTTATCAATGATACCATTGCTAAATGCTACGTGGTTATTTCGCCAATCTTCAAAACAATTTTTTAATGCTGAAACAGCGCTTTGACTTGTACACAACATTAAATCATAATTAAATGACTGTAATTGACTAAGTAATAAAGTAGGAGAAACATAATTTATCTTCAAAATAGGATAACTTATAGACCTTATTCTCCTTTTTAGCAGTACTATTTTCGTAAGTTTAGCATATTCATAAGGTCTAGTTAATAGAATTAAATTACCACTATTACCATTATAATTCATTCTCATAACACTAAAATCAACCTGTAGGCATAAGATCACGAATTACTTTATTTCGCTCATGCTTAACTCTTTGAGAAGAATAAGCTTCATAAGCTTGTATTATGCTATCTTGCTCTTCCTTAGTTAAGTTTTGCTCTGGTATATTTTTTATTTTTCTTATTTGTCCATCTGAATTAGTATTATTTTTTATCGCTTGAACTTTTTGTTTATTTACATTGGTATTTTTATTTTTTCTAATAAACCTAGAATCAGTATACATTAAAGGAGTTGCGTTTTGCTTAACACTTAACTTTACGCTGTTAATATTAGAATTTGCTAAAGTCTTATGATCTTGATTAGAATGAAGATGACTTTTCATTTTTTTGTTACTAACAGCAGTATTACTATAGCTATAATTATTATATTGCACTGGTTGAGTTCCCAATTTTGACCAAACAGCTTTAACTTTTTGTAAGTATTGATTACCTAAACTAGGAGTACGAGAGTGGTAATTTGCTATAGCCTTAAACCAATCTTGAGTTTCACTATAGTTTTTAGCTAAAAAATAAGCGCTGTAAGCAATATTATAAGTGGGGTTTAGTAAATATTCAGGCTTTTTAAAGTAATGACCGTGGTGTTTCCAGTTTATTTGACCACAACCAATATCTATACTAGTGATACCTTGATCTATGTTCTTCGCCAAAAAAAGTTCAGCTTGTTCTTTATTATCAAAAAAGTAGGGTTTACCTTCAACATTTAGTGCCCATGGCCAAGGTAAGCGCATATTATAACCTTCATGCCATTTCCCAGACTCAACTACAGTGAGAGCATGCAAAAGATTTACAGGAAGTTTATAATGGTGCTCATAAAAATTTATAGCTTTTAAACAATGATTATGATGGATAGCGCTAGCATTATTATCTTTTTCGACAATTCCTTGATTAAAGCTTTTAGCTATAGCTCTATTAATAATAAGCTCATTACTAAAAAAAATAAAACTAATTGCTAGATATATTAATAATATAATATTAGCGTTAAACATATTAAATTGCTATCAATTTATAATAAGCCCCCTAATAATTATTAAACATTTTTCAAAAGTTATATAATTAATTTGCTATTTAATCTTTAATAAAAACTAATTAGCTTGCTCAACTAAAGGCCAACGTGATTTAGGGGTAAAGGTTAAATCCATTAATAAATCTTGTCCATAACTATTATTTGATAAAAAATTAAGCCTCTCTATTCCAGCCCAAGCTACCATAGCAGCGTTATCAGTACATAAATAAGGTGGAGGAGAAGATAATTTTAAACCATAAGATGCTGCCACCAAATTCAACCTATTTTTTATAAAAGAGTTTGCAGCAACGCCCCCCGCAATAATGACATTTTCTATTTTATCTAGTATATTAAATTTATTCTCTAATAAATTACATGCTTGTGATAATCTATCCGCTAATATTTCACAAACACTATCTTGAAAAGCAGCACATATATTAGCTTTATCCTTTTCTGTTAATTCTCCACTTGCTTTTAAAATTTCTATTTGCTGTCTTACAGCAGTTTTTAGCCCTGAAAAAGAAAAATTACAATTCTTTTGTTTTAACAATGGTCTAGGCAAAGGAATAATTGCAGGATCTCCAATTGAAGCTAATTTTTCAACAATTGGCCCCCCAGGATAACCCAAACCTAACATTTTTGCTACTTTATCAAATGCTTCGCCTATAGCATCATCTAAAGTACTACCTAACATCTCATACTCATTTACACCTTTTACTATTAAGATTTGACAATGCCCTCCTGAAAGTAATAAAAGTAAGTAAGGGAAATTAATAGAGTTAGTTAAACGAATAGTTAGAGCATGAGCTTCTAAATGATTGACTGGTATGCAAGGTATTTTTAGCACTGATGCCATACCTTTAGCTAGCATTACACCAACTATAACTCCGCCTATAAGCCCTGGACCAGCAGTCACAGCTATAGCATCTATAGATGTTAATTTCAGCTTTGCTTCACTTAATGCTGCCTTAACTAATTCAGGTAATATTTCTATATGGTTACGTGCTGCAAGTTCAGGAACTACTCCGCCATAATTTTTGTGTATATCAACCTGACTGTAAATAGTATTGGCTAAAATTACCTTATTACTATCTATTATAGATACTGCAGTTTCATCACAGCTTGTCTCTATACCTAACACGATAAAACGATTTTCTAATAAGTTTTTCACTCTCTTTTCTTCTTTCATAGAATTAAGTTATAGCTTGATTATACATGAATTTTATAAAACTTTCCCTATGTTCAATCGATTTTCCTTCCTCTAATAAAGCTTTGATATGTTCTTTAGTGCCGTACCCTTTATTTTTATGCCAATTATATATAGGAAAGTCATTATGAAGTTTAATCATCATTCTATCTCTAATCACTTTTGCTAAAATTGAGGCTGTTGCAATAGTCATAGACTTGCTATCACCCTTTACAACAGGTAATACTTTATAATCCCCTATTTCTGGAACAATGTTACCGTCCACAATGATAGTATAGTTAATACCTTTATTAAGTATATTATCTTTTTCAATCAAGTATTCTAAATTTATAATTGCTCGTTTCATAGCAATAAAAGTAGCTTGTAAGACATTATGTTTATCAACTTCATAGGCCGTAGCAATACCTATAGAATAGCTAACATATTGAGATAAAACATTAAATATAGATTCGCGTTTTACAGAAGATAATTTTTTAGAATCATTAACTCCAGAAAATAAATTTAAACAATATTCTTCTTCTGATTTAGAATTAGCAAAACAAGCTTGATATGGGCATAAAACAGCAGAAACAATTACAGGACCTGCTAATGCTCCTCTACCGACCTCATCTATCCCTATTACAAACCCCCCTAATTCTTTTTCTAATAAAAAATTTGGATACATTATGTTTAGTTATAAAATAAATGTTTAAAAGCAAAATAACTTTACTAAATATTTTTCATATTATACCGAGAAGACTTCAACAGTTAAAATAAGTGTTGAGCTTGCAGAGCCTATATTAATAGGTGAGCATCAGCGAAATTGCAAAATCTGACAGCGCAAAAATATTGAAGTCTTAAAGTTATACCTATATATAGTAATAATAGGACCTATTTGGGTAGAGATTTTTCATCAAATCACTCCTAATATTTTTTTAAAGCTTCTTTGATTAAATTTAATTTTTTTTTGCTTCTATAATATTTCAAGACATACCAAAGCAAAATACTGGCCTTAGAAATAAAAAAGAATGAATAAGAATATACTATGTATTCCATATATATTTTTTTAACCTAGTAGTCCTCGAACATCATTCCAGGTAGCATATAGCATTACTATCATTAATAATGCAAAGCCTAACCTAAAACCTATTAGCTGTATATTAATTGGAAGAGGTTTGCCATAAAAAGCTTGTATTGAGTAGTATAGTAAATGGCCTCCATCTAATAGTGGTATTGGCAATAAATTCACTAATCCTAAATTCAAAGATAACATATAAATTAGCTGTAATACAGCTTCTTTGCCTTCTTTAACTGATTTAGCAGAATACTGAGCAATTTTTATTGGCCCACCTATCTCACTCACTCCTTTTCCTCCTGTAAAAAGATCTTTTATAGCTTCTAGCATCAACACTGATATTTCATAAGTATATCTTAGTGAAGTAAGGCCTGCATAACCTAGATTTACTTCCTCCAATTTAACTTTACTACATATAATTCCTATTGTTGGAACTTTAGGCTTATCTTTAGTCTTATTTATATTATTAGAAGGATTTTTATCATCAGCATAATATGGGGTGATTTCAACACTTATATTTTCGTTATTGCGATTTATATTTAGAAGTAATGATGCCCCATTGCTTTTGATTATGGATTTTTGCAATTCATTTAAGTTATTTATCTCTTTTCCATCTACTCTAGTGATAACATCTCCTGCTTTTATGCCTGATAATTCAGCTGGAGTACCAGCTATAACCGTTGTAACTTCAGGTATTATTACACTAATGCCATTTACGTAATTTATCCATGTTAATACTAATATTGCCAGAATATAATTAGCTACCGGACCAGCAGCAACTATTATAGCTTTTTGCCAAAGTTTTTTATGATAAAAAGATTCTTGCTGCTCCTTTTTATCCATTTCTTGTACAGCTTTTATATCAGGCATGCTAGATGGATTAACATCACCATACATCTGCACATAGCCTCCTAATGGTAACCAACCCAAGCTCCATTTAGTTCCCTTTTTATCATGCCACCACAAAATTGAGCGCCCAAAACCTATTGAGAACACTTTAACTTTTACTCCGAATAATCTTGCCATATAAAAATGGCCAAACTCATGCACAAATACTATGATAGTTATAATAAAAATAAAGCTACCAATACTTTCTGCAAAATCGATCAATTTTAAATACACTGAATCCATGGCTATTTATAGCTTATTTAGGTGTTTACTTTTAGTAAATGTTATTGTTATGTTGAATTACTAACTACCGTATAAAATATGGTTAATCACCTATTAAAGTCAATATAATTATCTATGTTTATATCTCTTAGAAATAAAGATTTATTATCAATGGGGTCCTCTGCATATAAAAAGCGCACATGAGCAACGAGTAAAGTACCAAATCTTTATTTATCATAGGTATATTTGGTATCACTATTAGTATGTTTAGCTTTATTCGCACTTACTATATTGCTTTCTATTTCACCAACCTCAGATTGTACTAGGTCTTTCGCTACTTCCAAAGAAGTAATCCTTTTTAGCTCTAGTTTTAAACACCTTCTAATTGTCCCTAATGTTTTAGGTTCTGCTATTATTAATAATTCTTTAATTTTATCATTATGGTATAAAGTATCTAATTCTTCAGCTATTCGCTTGCAAAATTTCATTCTTTCTATTTCTACAAAAGTAGTATGCGGATCAAAAAAACTAGGTGGAGAAGAAGATTTTTGAAAGAAACCTTGCCTTAAACCTTGTCTTTCAGCCTTTATATTAAAGTCATCAGCATTATATGAAGCTTCAAAACTTTCTATTTTTTGATGAACTACTTTATACAGTTTAGCCTTATGAGAATTTGCTACTAAAATCATTTTTGGATCCATGTTACTACCTTCTTATTTAATTTACTTTCTATTCTCTAAGTCTATTGCTTTAATGAAAGAAATTCAATATAAAATAATGACTTAATAACGTTAATTAAGTGAAAAAATTATCGCTTAAAGGAAATAAAGCACAAAAATTTTACTACTTAACGATGTACAATAATTAAGAAAAGTGAATAACAATTCTTGCTTACGTTTAGTACTTAATAAATTCAAAACTGACAACACTAATGAAAAAGAAGCATTAGAACAGGTATATGTAAAAGATATTCATACCTCACTACGTAGAGCATACTACCACTCTTTATTTTTGAGCAATATCAGTATATAGTATGCAAATAAATTAAATAAAAATACCATAATTCGATTGCTTTATAGGAAAGCAATATCCAAAATTTCAAATAAAAATCGTCTAATAAATCTAATAAGCAGTTTTTTGCATCAATTATGATAATTTTTTATTTAATTAATTGCTAAAAGATGTTTAATTAAAGCTAGTATAAAGCAATAATAATTAAAAAATACTTTAAAATTCTTTTCAGGACAAAAGTATAATTTTTTACTATAAATTTTAATTAAGATAAGATTAAAAACTATAAGCTAATTAATGACAGACAATAAAAATTTAGCTGGGCATAGATTACGTTTACGTAATCGCTTCATGCGTTCTTCAATCAGATCTTTACCTGATTATGAAATTTTAGAAATGGTTTTGTTTCAAGTCTTTCACCGTAAGGATACTAAAGAACTTAGTAAAATCTTATTAAATAAATTTGGTTCGTTAGCAGCTGTTATTTCTGCTGATCCGGTTGAATTAAGAACTATACCAGGTATAGGAGATACATCGATAATATACTTCAAACTCTTACATGATTTATTTTCTCGACTTTTTATTCCAATACAATTAGAAGATGTTCACATATTAAATAGTTGGCTAGCAGTGTTAAATTATTGCCAACTCACAATGGGATTTAAGAAAAAAGAATACTTTAGAGTACTTTTTCTTAATAGAAAAAATTTACTCATAGCTGATGAACTATTTGATTCTGGAACAATAGATAGAATAGTAGTATACCCAAGAGAAATAGCTAGGCAATCACTAGTGCATGGAGCTTCAGCAGTAATATTAGTACATAACCATCCTAGTGGCGATATTTCACCATCAAAAGAAGATATAGAAATTACTCAAAAAATTTCTAACGCTTTATCATCTATAAGTGTTAACTTACACGATCACCTAATAATTGCTCAAGATAAACATTTTTCATTTCGGGCTAATAATTTATTATAATAATTGGTATATATCTGTAAATACTAGATTATATTCTTCTAAAATAGATCTTAAAGTAAGAGTTAACACAGAATTATTTTGTATAATAGATTAATAGATGATTTTTGTAAGTTATACGAAAAATATAAGAATAAGGGTCTACTGCCTTCTGGTGATATGATTAGAGATAGGCATGGTAAGATGGGATTAAGTGAAATTTACTTCATTGATTCAACAACAATTCCAGTATGTCACAATAAACTGCAGTATAGGAACAAAGTGTTCGAGAATTTAGCTGCTTCTGGTAAAACATCAATGGGTTATTTTCATGGTTTTAAGTTGCATGTGGTAATCAATGAGACAAGCTTACAGATCACTAAAGCTAATATTTACGCTGATTCATGATATATAAAACAAAAAAATATGCATAATAAGTTACTTACTTTACATGAAAAAATCATGCTTAAAAAACGTAGCATTATTGAAAACAGTATTTGATTATCTGAAAAATAAGATGAACCCCCGTTCATTCGAGACTTTGTTCACCAATTAACGCTTTAGTCCATATCATTTCGACTCTAGTCGCTTATTCTCTCAAAGAATCTAAACCTAAAATTAATTATTATACTAAAAACCATAAACTTACACCATGCAGCTTAAAATCTTATCCCGAACTAGGGTATATTAGTTTTTTTGATGAATCTACAATAAGGTATCCTCTATCTTATTTCAATAACACATCTTCATCATTTCTAATCCCAAACTGAAATATACAGCTCATGATAGAAAATTTTTAATTTTTTAGTGTATTAAACGAGAAATTTAACGCTATTATGTATAATAAAAGCGAAATAAATTTAAGTAAAAATATAAAAAATCATATGAAAACAGTCAGTACTATGCCTTCTAAGCTAAGTAATAAAGTTCTAGATGAAATTAAAAATGTGAAAAATAGCTTTGATTTACAAAAGGATGTTGTGCGACGAGGTATACAAATGCAGAGAAGGGTAATTGAAAATGGTGAAGAAAAAACAATAAAAGAAGATGTTTTTTATGAATTATCCAATTTTAAAGATAAGATAGAAAAAGAACATAATTTACGAATAAAAAGTAAAGATATAGTTAATAATTTAAGTATTTTAGGGCATCAAGGAGTATTTGCTGATGCTTTTGTCCTTATGAATTCAGATGATTTTAAAGAAAATATTGTTATGAGATATTTATACAAAAGTATAAATTATATTCCTGATAATATTAACCAAATCGCAATAGGTTCTAAAAGTTTTGATATTTTATTTATCATAGATGAAACTAATTTAGAAAGTGGTAAAAAAGTTTATTTAGAAATGAGTTCTTCTATAGTTGATCAAATCGGAAAAAATGAAATAGGGGAAAAAAAAGCTACTTTAGGTAATGTGATTTATATATTCGATCTTGAAAAGCAAACTTTTCAGTCAAAAATTAGTTCTGATAATGATAATCTTAGCCAAGAGCAATTAAGTAAAATATTAAAATTTGCCAATAATAATAACTATTTATTTCCATATATATGTGAAAGCCAACTCATTTTAGCAAACTATTTTTATATTAATTGTCCAATTCTGCAAATATTTGATATACTTATAATTGTTTAAAGATGTTTGGCCACTTTTAAACTGCACCTATTTTCAAA
>CAYLWW010000035.1:7304-16562 GCA_964387585.1 uncultured Candidatus Midichloriaceae bacterium | reverse complement strand
ATGCTATCGATCAAGCCTTTGAATTCTATAATTATCAATTGGAATGACTATACCTAGCTGCAATCGCTTCTTATTGCCTCAAATCCTCCAAACCTTCTATCTCTTATTCAACTCTAATCCTGAACTGAGATTAACAAGATTTTTGCAATAAAAAAGAGGGTAGTATAATAAAAAATTTAAAAATGACAAATTTGCTATCCATGTACCTCTTTAAAAACTTCAGCAAGAGGGTCAACAAAATTTTTGTTAACTTGATAAAAATCAATTTTACCTACTAAATCCAAGGTTGATCTTACTTTCTCAAAAGTAAATTCGATACCTTCTTTAATTTCATGGTCAAGTTGGTTAACACTTTTTACTATAATATTGAAGTTTTTACTTTTATCTTCTTTGCAGCTATAGAGGCAGTCTAGCCATAATTTGCCAATATTTTCAGGAATTATTTCAATAATAAATCTTTTGTTATAACGTGATAAAAGATTTTTTTCTGCGTCATTATTATCATCGTTATCTTCATTTTTTATGAAAAATTTTATCTCATTATATTTTATTCCATCATTAACAGGCAATAAGTATAGTTGCCACTTAGTGTTTGTAGTAATGTCGCTAACATCTTTTAATGTTGACCAAAATTGCTGTTCTAATAATTTTAGGCTGGTTAGGTTATTATTAGGTGCTTCTTTTTCAAAGCTATTTCCTACAGTATTATTGTTATTAAGAGTTGCGCTATTTTTTATAGTATTGAATAAAAAACTTAATTTTCCAACCCAGTCCAAGTTTATTCCATTATCATTAGGGGTAAAATCTTTTATTTTACCTAGGTGTGGAATTAAATTTAAAAATGTAAGATGATCTTTGTAAGAGAGTTTATGGGAGCTATCTGATTCTAATATTGGTAATTGCTTGATTATATTATCGAAGAGTATAATTTTATTAAGTAAATTTAAGCTATTATTAGAACTAAGTTTAAATTCGTTAATTACAGAAGTGTTTGGAGTAGTTTCTGGTTCAGCTAAAGAAACTATTTCTAATAAGAAATATTTAATAATGTCATTTTCGCTACTTTTCACATAATGATTAGAGTCATAAAAGATGAAATTACCTATAACGCTTTTAAGTAATATTTCATTATATTGTAAGTTATGACTATAAACTTCAGCTTTTATATATAATTTACCTTCTTTGATAACAATTCCTTCTGTATCAATTTGTTTGCTAAATTCTGAACTAAGCTTCTCTAATTTATCATCTATATTGAGATTTATGCGAGGAGAAGTGGTATTATTCTGAGTGTTTTGAGTATTCTGGGTTGATTTAGCGCTTGTAACGTTAAAATCAGATTGAGGTTGTGCTGAATCATTAATTCTTCTGGTATTGATACCTATTAAAGAAACTGATAATTTAGCTCCTGGTTCTAAGGAGTTTAGATTTACTAACATCTCTCTGATATTACCAGTATTTGAGGAGATTAAGTTGTCTAATTTAGCTACTCCTTTATCATTTATTGCAGTATTATTTTGGATAGATGAGTTAAAGTTGGAATCCTTTATTTGTGCATTTGTCTTATGCTGGTTAATATTAGCTTGTTCTTTTTTAAAAAGATTATTGTGATTGATTTGATCTGATGAATTAGCAAAAGATTTGCTAATCACAGTTAGCGTTATTAGATCTAGTTTGCTAGATAGCTTCCCGTTATCTACAATAATATCATCAGTAAATTGAATGATGCTATTTTTGTTTTGATTTGGATAATCACTTTGAGTAATATTATCCAACACAATAGAATTAGCGGGAAAGCGAAATTTACTATAATTAGTATTTGAATTTATATTCTTCCTATCTAGATCATTAGTTTGATCAAAATCTAAGTGTAACACTAATTCATTATTAACTTCATTGGTGAATATCTTCACATTTGTACCAGAAGGTAAATTCTGTTGATTAAAAGATAGTGCAATTTTACCTAGATGAGTGTCAATCAATAAATCACCGTTGGCATTATGGCTTACAACATGGCCAGAGATTACTGAATCTTTAGGTAAAGCAATTAACTTCTGAGGGATCTGAAGTATCACTCCTGAATCCATTGAAGGGGAATTACCTAATTTTGTTATGGGTTGTATTTTGCTAATTTTATCTATGTTCACCATTGAATAATTTAAAGATATTTTATTATTATTCTAATTTTTATTTATAACTTCCCCTTTTTTCCAAACTTTGGGCTCTTCAAACTCTGTATCCCATATACCTATATTATTGAATCTTGCTTTTGCTTCTTCTAAGCTAAGTAGTAAATCAAATCTATCATAAACGATAGCATGGCCGCTTCTTAGCATCTCTTTGTTTAGATTTAAATTTCCTACATAGCAATAGGATAATTGACGACCATATATATCCTTACCTTCATCTGTACATGATACTTCTTGTTCAGAAATCAATCCTACTAAGTATGCTTTAGCTGCTTTTCCGCATTTCCATATTTCTCCGTTTGTTTTATTGCATTCTTGATTATATTCTGGCGCATCTATTCCTTTTAATCTTACTTTAAGTTCTGATAGGACAAGAGAATCGCCATCTATGACTGTTACATCTTTGGAGGTAAATTTTTTATCATGCAAATTATGTTTTATATAGCTTTTGCATATAAGTATTAATAAAATAATTAATACTATAAAAATTAATTGTTTTAATAAATTGCTAATCATTTTCAATTTTTAATCACTTTTAAAATATTTTTTAAATTCTTGTATTGTATTCAGTTTAATAGTTATTATAAACTTACGCAATCATAACTAACGCTTTGATACATAAAATAATTTGAATTCTTAAAAAAAGTCATAACAATAGCTATTTTACCCTAAATGATTTAGTTAATAGTGGCATAACTTTAGATAAGGTTAATAAATTTGACTAAAGAATATTTTTACTTTAGTTAGCTATGATCAAGTAATTATAATTATCAAAACATATAAAAATGATAAAAGTAGGTATTATAGGCTCTACTGGGAAAATGAGTAAGATGTTGATAAAACTCTTATCTATAGGTATAAAAGGCATAGAGTTATCATCTATATTTACTGATAAAGTTAAAGAAAACAAAAATGATGATTTAAATGCATTAGATCATCATACAGATGATTTATCTACTTGTGTTAAAAATTCGGAAATTATCATAGATTTTACTTATCCTGATCTATCTTTAAAAGTAGCTAATGCTTGTAAGAAAAACGGAAAATCTTTAATTTGTGGAACTACTGGATTATCAATAAATCAGATGAATGAGCTTAGTGACATAGCTAAAGATATACCTATATTTTATTCGCAGAATATGAGTTTAGGGGTGGCAATAGTTAGTTTTATGAGCAAAAAGTTAGTGTCAAAGTTAAAATCTTTAGATGAGAGTTTTGATATTGAAATAATTGAATCGCACCATAAAGATAAAGCTGATTCTCCTTCGGGCACATCGCTAATGTTAGCAAATGATTTAATAACTGAATGTGCTAAATTGAATATAGAGTTAAATGTTATAGCTAATCGATCTGGGAAACGTCAACCTAATCAAATAGGGATATCTTCTATTCGTGCTGGTGCTATAGCTGGAGAGCATCAAATATTAATAGCTAATAGCTATGAAGCTATCAATATTAGCCATCAAGCTTTTGATAGGCAATTATTTGCTGATGGGGCTTTTAAAGCAGCATTGTATTTGCGCTATAAGAAATCTGGTAAGATTTATAATATGCAGGATATGTTAAGTGATTACTTAATTATATAAAAATCATAAATTCTTTTATTTTTATACATATTAGCGGTGGTGAGTTGATGGAATTTCAGTTTTCGATAAAAAAGCAATGCGGTCTTGCACGTAATGGTATTATTACTACTGCTCACGGTACGATTAATACCCCTTGCTTCATGCCAGTGGGTACTCAAGGTACTGTAAAAGCAATGTTACCTGAATTAGTTGTTAATACTGGTGCTGAAATTATTTTAGGCAATACCTATCATTTAATGTTACGCCCTACTGCTGAGCGGGTAAGTAATTTAGGTGGCTTGCATGAGTTTATGAATTGGAAAAAGCCTATATTAACTGATTCTGGTGGCTTCCAAGTGATGTCTTTGACTGAATTGACTAAAATTACTGAAGAAGGAGCGTTATTTAGATCTCATATAGATGGGAGAAAATTAATGCTCTCTCCTGAGCGTTCTATTGAAATACAGCATTTGCTTGGTAGTACAATCACTATGATATTTGATGAGTGTGTTTCCTACCCAGCTTCATATGATAAGATAAAGGAATCAGTTCAACTTTCTTTAAGATGGGCAGAAAGATCTGAAAAAGCTTATATACCAAGAAAAGGATATGCGTTATTTGGTATAGTGCAGGGTGGTGTTTATGAGGATTTACGTCATATTTCTTCAGAAGGTTTAATCAAGATTGGTTTTGATGGCTATGCTATAGGAGGGCTAGCAGTAGGTGAGGGGCAAGACATAATGTTTCAAGTACTAGATTATACTACTCCTATGCTTCCTATTGATAAGCCTCGTTATTTAATGGGGGTTGGTAAACCTAGCGATATCATAGGAGGGGTAAAACGTGGTGTAGACATGTTTGATTGCGTTTTACCTACTCGTTCTGGCCGTAATGGTCAAGCATTTGTCCGTGGAGGCACTATCAATATACGTAATGCTAAATATGCTGATGATAAATCACCTCTTGATCCAGCTTGCAGCTGTTACACTTGTTTAAATTTTAGTAGAGCTTATTTGCATCATGTAGTTCGTGCAAAAGAGATTATAGCATCTATTTTAATGACCAACCATAACTTACATTATTATCAAGATTTAATGAGAGCTATACGTCAATCTATTAGCGATAATAAATTAGATGAATTTACTATATTTTAATAATTGCTTTTCTTTTAATAGTTGAAAAATAAGTAGTATACAACAATGCATAACTTAAAAAATATACTAGATGTTAATGTTGTGATTTTAGCTGCGGGTAAAGGTACCAGAATGCGTTCTGAATTGCCAAAGGTTTTACATAAAATAGCCCAGCAACCTATGTTAGAATATGTGCTCAAGTTAGTTGAAGATTTAAGAGGTCAAAATGAACTACTAACAGAGGGTAGGAATTTACAAATACAAATTGCTAAAGTTGCTTTAGTTACCAGCTTAGAACTTGCTAATAGTTCTGATATTCAATTGTGGCAACAGAAATATAACTTCGATACAGTAATACAAGAAGTGCCTTTAGGTACTGGTCATGCTGTATCATGTGCTATGGAGTACTTTAATAGTATTAATGTTAATGTTGATAATAATAGCAGAATAAAATTGGTTTTGGTATTATATGGCGATACTCCTTTTATTGAGTTAGATAGCATAAAAAACCTTATTATTAATATGTTAGATAATTCAATTAACGAATTAAGTAATAGAATAAAATATAAAGTAGGGTTATTAGGTTTTACTAGCGATAATCCAGATGGTTATGGTAGATTAATGCTTTCTAATGATGGAAAGGTTTTGGATATTTTAGAAGCAGAAGTGTTTAAGCAATTTCAAGAAAAAGGTGAAATAGCTGATACATTATGTAACTCTGGAATTATGGTTGCGGAACATGATTTTATAACTAGATTTATTAGTGCTAGTAATTGTGATAATAATAGTAAGAAAGAATTCTACTTAACCGATATAGTAAAGTATGCTACCTCTAATCAATCCGAATGTGTTTATATTAAAATAAGTGAATCAGAAGCGTTAGGAATTAATAATAGTTTGCAAAAAGCTAGAGCAGAAGCCTTAATCCAAAGTAAAATTCGTAATACAATGATTGAAAATGGAGTAGGGGTTATAGCTTCAGAGACCGTTTTTTTTAGTGCAGATACGCAAATTGATCCTGGAGTGGTTATATATCCTTACGTATGGTTTGGTCCTGGAGTAAGTATAAGTTCGGGAAGTCAAGTGTTATCTTTCTCTCATATAGAAAGAGCTAATATTGGCCAAAATAATACAATAGGACCTTTTGCTAGAATAAGGGGTAATAGTAATACTGCTGATAATTGTAAGGTTGGTAATTTTAGTGAGGTAAAGAACGCTAAAATAGATAAGGGTGTAAAAGCTAACCATTTTTGCTATTTAGGTGATATTAATATAGGTGAAAATACTAATATAGGTGCAGGTACAGTTATATGTAATTATGATGGAGTGAATAAACATATGACTAGTATAGGAAAAAATGCTTTTATAGGTTCTAATTCTTCTATAGTTTCTCCAGTACAAATTGGTGATAACTCTGTAATAGGAGCAGGCAGTACTATTGTTTCAGATGTTTTGAAAGATGAGTTATCAATAGCTCGTGCAAAACAAGTGAATATGCCAGGCAAGGCTAGAAAAAAATCAACTAAATAATAAAGCTGAATCAATTAGGCAATTAAGACTAAAAATTACTAGTATGATAACATGTACAAAAAGAATAGAATTCGATTCTGCTCATCGTATACCTAACCACACAAGTGGCTGCAAAATGCTACATGGGCATAGGTATGTTATAGAGGCAACATTTGCTGCTGAAGAGCTTGATGATATGGGTATGGTGATTGATTTTGCTATTATAAAAGAAAAATTAGGCTCTTGGATTAACAAAAACTGGGATCATAATACCATATTATACCAAGGAGATCTAGAATTAGGTGTAATGATTGAAAATTATACTGGTCAAAAGGTTTTCTTTGTGGACTTTTATCCAACTGCTGAAAATTTAGCAAGATTTTTATTAAATAAAGTATGCCATGATTTATTTTCTCCACTTGGTGTAAGTTGTATAAAAATTAAGTTATATGAAACTCCAAGCTCTTATTCAGAGGCTTTATTGTAAAATGTTAGAAATTATTACTTATATCTGAAAATTGTGAATATAGTAGTTCAGAAATTTGGAGGCACATCAGTTGCTGACCCAATAAGAATAAAAAGGGTAGCTAATATTATAGCGGAAGCATACCAAAGTAACGAGATAATTGTAGTGCTATCAGCTATGGCTGGAGTAACGGATCAGTTAGTAAGTTATACTCGCGATATAGCTAAGTTGTATGATGTTAAGCAATTACCTGAGTATGACACAGTGATAGCTGCTGGTGAACAAGTTAGCATAGGTTTGTTAGCCTTAGCATTAATGGAACTTGGTATAAAGTCTCGATCATATTTAGGCTGGCAAATACCAATATATACTAATGGTGAGTATTCTCATGCTAAAATAACTGCGATAAATACTGCGCCTATATTTAGTTCTTTAGAAAATAAAGAAATACCCATAATTGCTGGATTCCAAGGCGTATTTAATAATCGTATAGTAACTTTAGGTAGAGGAGGGTCAGATACTACAGCAGCATCTATAGCAGCAGCTGTATCAGCAAATAGGTGCGACATATATACTGACGTTGATGGGGTATTTACTGCTGATCCTCGTATAGTAACAAAAGCTAGAAAATTAAACAAAATTACTTATGAAGAAATGCTAGAAATAGCATCTTCTGGAGCTAAAGTGTTGCACCCTAGAGCAGCTGAAGTTGCAATAAGATACAATCTCAAGCTCAGAGTGTTGTCAACTTTTAATAGCCAAGGTGGTACAATCATAGTTAAAGAGGTCGAATATATGGAAATAGAATCAGTGACGGGTATAACTAGTGACTCTAATCTAATTAGCATTACTTTATGCAATATTAATAGCGAATTAAATACATTAGCATTAATAATTAAGGATTTAAGTAGTGCTGGGATATCAGTTGATATCATGATGAATAATAGTAACTCAAATAATAATAGCTACGGATTAACCTTATTGGTTAATAAAGAGCAGGAGAGTCTAGCATTTAATGTACTTTCTTCTATAAAAGGTAAATATTATGATGAAATAATAATAGATCATAATATAGTTAAAATATCTGTTATAGGGATAGGGATTAAAAATAATTTACAAGTATTATATAAAGTTTTTGAAATTCTCTCTTCTAAGGGGATAAGAGTTATATGTTTTACTAGTAGCGAAATAAAAATTAGTTTATTGATAAAATCGGAGTATAAGGAATTAGCAGTAAGATCTTTACATTCGAGCTTCGGTTTAGATTATATATAATAAATTTGATTTTATCTTGAGTTATAGATATCAATAGTTTAAAATGGTAGTCTGCTAAGTTAATTAAATATAAAATATATACTATATTATTCAATTCTTTAAAAATATAAAAAATGCCTAACATAAATGAACTTAACTCAGTTAGCTCACCAGCCGTGCAAAGCCAGAATACTAAAGCTAATAAAAGTACTGATAAGGATTTTGCTAAGGAAACTCAAAAGGAAATGAATAAATTTATTGGAATGATTGCTAAGCAGTTGCAATATCAAACTCCTGATAATCCTATGGATCCTAAAGATTTGATGCAAGTAAGTAGTAACATGTTTTTTGTTAATTTAGGAATAGGAATTAACAAGACCCTCACTTCTTTAGTTGAAGGTATTGATGAGTTAAAAGAAGTTTTGTTACAACAAAAAGGAAGAGATTTTCTTGATTTTCCCAAAAATAGCCAAACAGGCAATATAAATAGTAATATTATTAGCGATTCTCCATCTTTGGTAAATATTTCAGATGATGGTAGTTTTACATTAGCTAATGATCAGAAAAGGTTAATTCTACCCTTTAGGATTGATGCAGAAGAAGATACTGGTAATGTCAACGCTTTAATATCGATATTAGACTCTAATGGAAAAAGTGTATTTCAACAGTTACTCGATAACGTAAAACCTGGTAGTAATAAGCTTGAGTGGTTAGCAACTGATAGTACTGGTAATAAACTTCCTGAAGGAAATTATAAAATTAATGTCGCAATTAAGGATAAAGAAGATGATAGCTTAGTAGATGGTATTATTAATCCTATTGTTGCTAAAGCTAAAAGTGTGTTTGATAAAGGTGCTAAATTAGCTAAGGATTTTGAAAAGACTTTAGATATTAAGTCTTAGGATTTATATCTCTAATTAAATATATATTTTTTTGATCACCTAGGGGGATATGAGTGGATATAATTTTATCTCTTAGCTATCCCTACTAGCATGTGAATTTTTTAAAATTCATTCTTCCTCATCGTTTGTCGGTGGCATGGATTAGACATTTATCTATATGTAGTAAGATTCCTTGAGTAATTTACATATTAAAGCCATGGTCTGATGAAGAGTTGTAAAGTTATGACTTATGGTTCTAAA
>CAYLWW010000035.1:0-7294 GCA_964387585.1 uncultured Candidatus Midichloriaceae bacterium | reverse complement strand
ATTGGATTCTACCATGCTTATAGCCACCACTTAGGGAGTTGTGCTATTCATACTTGATTTATTCATAAAAATAAGCTCAATAATTTGCCAAGAAAATATCTTAATTTTTCTTTAACCCTAATGAATCTTGGGATTATGACTATTTACAGTAAGTTACCGGTTAACATAGTACTGAGGATAGAGCGAAAAAAGTGAGAGCAAAAAGAGTCTTATTTAATGTAGCAAAACTGCTAACTGCTAACTGTTAGCTGAAAAGAGCATGGAAAAGATATACTAGATTAAAGAAATATAATTGCCGTAAGTTCTTTCTATTTTTCCCGCTAATTCCAGCTCTAACAACAGCAATGTAAGGATTTTATAAGGTAAATCTGGTAAATCTCTAATTATGTGATCAATTTTAGTTGGCGAAAAAGATAACTTACTTAATATAATATTTCTATATTTCGCTAATTCAATTTCACTAGGTAGCGTTAGTGGAGCTTCAACAAAATCTTGTTTTTTTTCAGCACAAATATAATCTTCTGGTTTTCTCTTAAAATTAAGCTCCTCGATCACATCTTGAGCGCTTTCTATTAAAATAGCTCCTTCTTTTAATAAACCATTAGTACCATGACAACGAGGATCGCCTGGAAATCCAGGAACCGCAAATACTTCTCTACCATGCTCTAAAGCAAATCTAGCAGTGATTAATGTCCCTGACCGTTTTGCAGCCTCTACAACCACAACACCTAAAGATAGGCCAGATATAATTCTATTACGTTGCGGAAAATGCTTAGCTATAGGTGACTGACCTATAGCATGTTCTGTAATCACCAATCCTTTTTCATACATTAAATTATATAAATCAGAATTTTCCTTAGGATATATATTGTCTATCCCCCCAGCGATTACAGCAATAGTGCCGTGACTCAAACTACCTGAGTGGGCGGCGGCATCTATCCCCTTAGCTAGACCAGAAGTTATAATATAACCTTGATTACCTAGCTCATTAGCGAGATTACGAGCAAAATTACAACCGTTTGTTGAAGCATTGCGAGCTCCTACTATCGCTACTTTTTCTTTATTTAATAAATCAACATTGCCCTTTACAGTAATAACAGGAGGAAAATCAATAATTTGCGCTAATAAGGGAGGATAATTATCATCACATGCCAAAATAACCTTAGCCCCAAATTTCCTACAACGTTCTAGTTCTAATTCTACTTCCTTTACTGTAGCTAACTTAATACCTTCTTTATTGCCACCTTTGCGTGCTAACTCTGGTAAATGCTCTAATGCCGCCTGAACATCGCCAAAAACATTTAATAACTCAATAAAAGTACGAGCTCCAATGTTTTTAGTCCTTATAAGACGTAACCAATCCAGGCGGAAACGATAATCTCTAATATCTATACTTTTATTTAATATATCTCTTAAGTGCATACTCAAATAATCTCAAAAGCAATTAAAAAAAGTAATAGTTATCAATTTAGTATATTATTTTTATAATTTCATAATATCTTGTTCCTTTAGGGGTATATGCTTCTACTTCATCACCGCTTGCTTTTCCCATTAATGCTCTACTTAAAGGAGACGATATGGAAATCAATCCCTTACTTAAATCAGCTTCATAATCACCTACTATGCGATACGTTATATTCTTATTCGCTTCATGATCCAATAAAGTAACCTCGGCGCCAAACTGCACTTGCTTTACCTGTAATCCCGTATAATCTATAACCTCTGCACGAGCCAACTTACTTTCTAAATCGGCAATTTTAGCTTCTATAAAACCTTGCTTTTCCTTAGCAGCACTATACTCAGCATTCTCTGATAAATCTCCGTGCTCTCTAGCTTCTGCTATAGCAGCTATTATAGCTATTCTATCAACCGTTTTTAAATGGTGTATCTCATCACTTAACTTTTTATAACCTTCAGGAGTAATAGGAAACCTGTTGTTCATTTTTTCACTCACAGCAAAATTGAAATCTATTTTTTAATAGACTATTTAAATTAAATTATAACTTAATATTTTATCAGAAAACCTAAATTTAGACTATCAAATTATTATATGTAATTTTATGAAAAATAAGAAATAGCTAAAATATTGAAGTATTTGTAAATTTTTAAAAAATAAGAGGAAAATAATTAAATTTTAATATTAAATATTTTCATTAATCGATGTTTATTAGAGTTTATTTTTACTTATCTAAATATTATTTTTTAATATACCTTATACTAAATGAAGAGTTGCTAAGCACAAAAAGCCAAATATATAAAAATCCTAAGTTAAATTATAAGCAGAAGAGCAAATATTATCATAAATTCACTGTTAAAACTAAAAAACTTATACAACTAAATTAACATATTATAGAGTTATAAAAATGCGTTAATTGCAGTTATTCTTTAGCACAAGTAATTATTTCTTAGATTCAACTATTTATAAAGCTTAGCTTTTTCCTTTATTATCAGAGCAATCATCTAATAATCTCATACCTACAGCATGATAACCATTATCTACATGTATTATCTCTCCAGTAACACCGCTACTAAGATTGCTTAATAAGTACAAGGCCGTGCCAGCAACCTCTTCGCCAGTTATATTACGCTGAAGAACACTATTCTTTTCAACCCAAGAAAGCATAGCGCGTAAATCACTAATACCAGAAGATGCAAGAGTTTTAATTGGACCAGCGGAAATAGCATTAACTCTTATATTATCTTTACCTAAATCTAAAGCAATGTAACGAACGCTAGATTCAAGAGCTGCTTTAGCTACGCCCATCACATTATAATTGGGAATTGCTTTCTCTGCTCCATAATAGGTTAAAGTGATCATATTACCCCCATCCTTCATTAACTGAGAAGCATACTTAGCTACGGCAGCAAAAGAATAGCAAGAAATATTCATAGTTAACAAAAAATTATCTAATGATGTATCTATATAACGTCCTTTCAGTTCATTTTTATCTGAAAAAGCAATGGCATGTACTATAAAATCAAGATTACCCCACTTATTAGCTATTTGCTCAAAAGCCTCACTAATAGAATTAGTGTTACTGACATCACAACTAACAACTATAGGGCATCTTATTTCTTTTGCTAATGAATTAACTCTTTTCTCTAATATCTCACCCTGATAAGAAAGAGCAATTTCAGCACCAGCGTCACTACAAATCTTAGCTATGCTCCAAGCTATAGACCTATCATTAGCTACTCCCATTATTAAACCCTTTTTTCCAGCTAAAAGGTTATTAGATACAAGATGGTCCAGATTGCTCATATATACTTTTACCTTGATATTTTTTGCTAATTAATTAACTAAAATAACTAAAAATTACCTTAACTCAGTAATTATTTTTGCTTTATTATTTTAATTATGAATGATACTAATATAATTTTTATAACTTTAATTTGATAATATCAAGTATTTAAATACTAAGAACTTATTGCATTCCAAAATTCTCTTCTTAATACTTCATCCTCTTTAAAGGAACCTAACATTACATTAGTTAACATACTGCTAGGTTTATGGCGTATACCACGTTTAGCCATACAATAATGTTTAGCGCTTATAACTACTGCAACTCCTTGAGGTTGTAACTTTTTATATATACAATGAGCTATTTCTGCAGTAAGCCTTTCTTGTATTTGCAACCTTTTGGCATATGCTTCAGCAACTCTAGCCAATTTACTAATTCCAACCACCTTAAGTTTTGGAACATAGGCTATATGAGCTTTGCCTAATATAGGAGCCATATGATGCTCACAATGAGATTCTATTACTATGTTTTTAAGCAAAATCATCCCCTCATACTCAGAAGTTTCACTAAAGGTCTTCTCAAGTATACTTTCAGGATCAACATTATAACCATAAAAAAATTCAGAAAAGCTTGATATTACTCTTTTAGGAGTTTCAACTAATCCTTCCCTATGAGGGTTTTCACCTATCCAACGTAGCAGAACTTCAATTGCTTTTTCTGCTTCTTCATAAGTGACATCAACTTTCTTCTGATTATAGTCAGACTTTTTATTCTTATTAGTAGAATTAATCAACAACCCACCACAATTTAAATATCTATGAGAACAACTTAAAACTAAACTTCTATATTCAATAAGTTTTTCACTATTTTTTTTGTAAAGTTAGTTTATTATTGAATACATAAAGTGCATAATACTTTGTCGTTACCATAACATTTTTTTTGCTATTTTACAACTTATATTGTATTATTGTCACATCAAATATTTCAATAAATTATGAATATCAAAAAAAATAGTGAAGTAGAAACCTTGCTAGCTGCTGCATTAAAATATGATCCAGCTATAGATTCAGCGCCCAGATTAATAGCTAATGGCAAAGGAGAGTTAGCAAAAAAAATCATAGAAATTGCTTTAAAAAATCGCATTCCCATAAAGCAAAATCCAGAATTGGCAAGCATAATATCATTAATCGAAGTAGGGGATACAATACCTCCAGAAGCTTTCTTAGCGACTGCAGAAATCATAGCTTACATATACAAATACAATAGATCAAATCATAGAGAAAAATTTTTAAATAATTTAGTTCAAACTGAAAAATGAGCTCTCATACTTAAATATGATAAAAAATAAAGCACTTAGTTCATTTAACTGTATTCTAATTATAGCTGGAATTATAATAGCGATATGCAGCTGTCAGTTAGAACCTATTTACCAAAATGAGTACAATATAAAAATAGAACAAAAAAAGACCAATATCTGGTGTGCTGCTAATTATATAACTATAGGAGATATAAAAGAAGGTCATCATTTAAAGCAAGATGAAAAATATCTAAGGCATAGAAACTCAATATTGTCTGAAAAATTACGTCATGAACTAAATAAAAAGCTAAACTTACTAAAACAACATAATAATTGTTTTAAACAAGACAATATAAATAATTCCTATACTATTGATATCCACTATCAATTTCATTTAGAACAAACTGATATTAAAAGCGATTCGTTTGCAATTAGTAATAAAATTAACTTAACTATACAGTATAAAATAAAAGATCAAAAAAACAGTATAATTAAGGACTCAGAATTAATATCAATAAGTAGTTTTGTAGTGCCTGAATCTTCTTATGGTTATTTACTGACTCTAGAAGAGAATAAAGATAATATGATTACTTATTTAGGAGAAAGTTTGATTTATAATATAATAATTGATGTATATCATTTATTGCCTCTTAACTAATATAGGCTTACTATAATCAAGAGCTGTTGAGTGTAAATAGGTAAAGAATATACTAGTAGATAGTAATACATAAAATCTTATTTACTATATTTATTAGCTGTATAACCCAATAATAAGTAATTAAAATTCATTAACTTAAGAATAATAAAAAAATTTAATTTAACAATTAATTTAGTTATTCAGTAAAATTCGCTTTATCTGTAGTTAATTTTGTGTTATACAAGTCTGGTGTTTTAGTAATATCTTATATATTGTATATCATAAGATAATTAATTATAGCTGATCCCGTAGCTCAGTCGGTAGAGCAACTGACTTTTAATCAGTGTGTCACGTGTTCGAATCACGTCGGGATCACCATCTTTTATATTGGTTCAATATAAAATCTTGCAATTCATTTCTGAGTAGCATGCCCATAAAAATCAATAAGTGCGCAACCTAATTCTCTATTTTATTACTAAAGATATTATTTAAGATAAAAACTTAAAATAGCTCTTATTTAACTGACCATATGCCTAATATAGCTTACCCTTATACTAGATTGCGTAGGAATCGAAAAAGCCTATGGAGTAGAAACTTATTAGCAGAGTGCTGTCTATCTATAAATGATTTAATATTACCAATATTTGTAAAAGAAGGGCATAACGTAAAGGAACCTATACAAAGCATGCCTGATATATATCGTTTTAGCATAGATTTAGTTATAGAACATGTAAAACGAGCATATTCCTTGGGAATTCAAGCTATAATACTTTTTCCTAACATTGATAATAGTCTAAAGAGTTTAGATGCTAAAGAAGCGCTAAATAAAAACAGCATTATATATCGCACCATAAAAGCAGTAAAAAATGCAGTACCAGAAATAGGCATTATCACTGATGTTGCACTTGATCCTTATACATCACATGGACATGATGGAGTATTAGATAAAGATGGATACGTAGATAATGATAAAACTATAGAAATATTATGCCAACAAGCATTGAATATTGCTGAAGCTGGCGGTGATATTGTCGCACCTTCAGATATGATGGACGGTAGAATAATATCTATTAGAAAAACATTAGAATCATCAGGATTTCATAATATACAAATATTAGCTTACTCAGCTAAATACAACTCAAACTTTTACCATCCTTTTAGAGAAGCAGTAGGATCAAAACAAAATTCCAAAATCAGTATAGATAAAAGCACCTATCATATGAGTTATAGCAATACTAAAGAAGCTATAGATGAAGCTAAGTTAGATATCTCAGAAGGAGCTGATATGCTAATGATCAAACCTGGCACACCATACTTAGACATCATTAAGGTAATAAGTAGTGAATTTAATATACCAATTATAGCTTATCAAGTCAGTGGTGAGTATTCAATGATTAAATTAGCAGCAAAACAGGGATTATTACCAGATATCCCAACTTTTCTAGAGACTCTAGTGGGGTTTAAAAGAGCTGGAGCTAGCGCTATAGTAAGCTATGCTGCTTTAGAAATAGCTCAAGAGCTACAATGAATTTTAAAATATACCATCATAGAGTTCAACAGTTAAAATGAGTGGTGAGCTTATGAGGCCTATATTAATAGGTGAGCGTCAGCGAACTTGCCAAATTTGACAACGCAAATGTTGGAGTATCAAAGATATATCAAAGTTATATTTCAACATTATTGGGGCAACATCCAGTTTTTAGCAGTACCTAGATGTTGCGAAATAGAAGTTAAAAAATTGAGAAAGGTAACTCGAAATTCAAGTAATACATCCAGTGAATTGGTGCTTCATCAGAACTACTACTATCATTTTGCTCTTCCTGCTGTGCTTGACGAGCAAGACGAGTAAAGAAACCGTTCAAGAGATCAGATAATGAAATTTCTCTTGGCCGAATTATTATTGGGTATAGATGAGAATTTTCTTGCTGTCCTTGTAGTGCAGGATCTATAGTTAATGGTGTATAAAAACTAACTTCGTCTTTCAAATATAGCTCACTATATTTTATTCCATCATCTTTTTCAACATCATCATTTATAGCATTACCAGTATCTGCTTCGATAGTTCTTTCTCTCACAGAGATATATTGATTATCAATATAGTATTGCAAAGTGTCGCCA
>CAYLWW010000034.1:0-17013 GCA_964387585.1 uncultured Candidatus Midichloriaceae bacterium | reverse complement strand
CTAAAAACCACAACTTACATCATCCAGCTTAAAAGCTTATCCCGAATTCAGGTAACATCGGCTACAACATATGAATTCGTTGCTTTTTTTGCTAATGCTTTAATAAGCATTAGCAAAAAAAGGTTTTAGAGAAAATATAAAAAGCTTGATTAAATATTTTTTTATCTATATTTTTTAAAACAAGCAAAGTTATAACTTAAAAAATAAAATTTCTTAAGTTATAACTGAAACTTTCAACTATTCCAGCATTTATAATAATATAGTTTAGTAATATCAATTTATGGTGATAATTTTTATTATTATTTCTTTAGCATTCATTTTGTCATTAAGAAAAGAAAAGATTAGCATATTTGCTTTATACTTTGGTTTACTTGTAGCCATTACTTTTTTCTATATTCATGTAACTGATAAATTAAATTTGTCTTTTTGATGATGTCTTCTATTCCTCAAGGTAAAGTTTTTTCCTATTTTATTATAGCTGTATTAGCATTAGTAGCTAATCTTACTGCTTTTGCATTTCAATTTTTTTACCATGAATTACCCTGTCCTTTATGTTTGATGCAGCGTTTTGGTATATTAGCGATAGGATTTGGAGCTGTCATGACGATGTTATATGGTAAAAAATTTAAGTATGATTTACTGATAGTCGTTTCTAGCGTATACACTTTAGCAGTAGCGCTTAGGCAAGTATTACTCCATATATTACCTAATGATCCTGGTTATGGATCTCTTTTTTTGGGTTTACACTTTTATACTTGGTCTGCTATCTTATCATTTATATTAATTTTTGTAGTATTTTTATCTCCAGTAGCATTTATTTCAGATAAGTTATTGCCAAGATATTTTTCTAATGTACCTAATATTTTAAGGGTTATGTTCATTATATTATCTATAGCAAACTCTATTTCGACATGTTTTGAATGCGGCATCTCTCAGTGCCCTGAAAACCCAACTTCTTATGAATTATAGAAATTAATATACAGCGTTATTTAATTTAGCCAATTAATACAAAAATAGGTTATTTACTTTCAGTATTTTTTAAATTATTTGTATTTAGTGTGCCGAAGTAGCACAGTGGTAGTGCAACTAATTCGTAATTAGTAGGTCGGGGGTTCAAATCCTCTCTTCGGCACCATAAAAAGATTTAATATTGATTCATACAAATAAAATATATAACTAATTACATGGTTTATAATTAGTGAGCGAGGAGCAGGATAAGTCACAGAAAACTGAAGAACCCAGTCAACGAAAATTAGAAGAAGCTAAGTCTAAAGGCCAAGTAATCTCCTCTAAAGAGGTTAATTCCTTTCTGACTATTTTATTCCTAACAATTATAGTATGTTGGTCTGCTCCTTTTATCAGTAGCGAGATTACTTTAATATTAGCGAATTTTATAAAAAATCCTCACTTAATGATAGATAATAGCAATCATTCATCTATTACATTTTATAATATAATATTAGTGTTGTTTAGAGAAACATCTTATTTAATTTTATTGCCTTTGCTTTTTATCCTAATAGGAAACGTAATAGGTTCTTTACTTCAACATGGAATAGTTTTTTCACCAAAAGCACTCTCTTTTGATTTTCAAAAAATTTCTCCCTTTGCAGGATTTAAAAGGATATTTTCTCTGAATTCTGTAGTAGAGTTACTTAAAGGATTAGCTAAAATTACTTTAATAGGAATAGCCATTTATATTACTGTTAAGCCCGATTTACCTAATATACACAGTGTTTATTTTTTAAGTTATAGCGGAATTAACGATCTCATTAAGCAGTTAATTAATAAGACTCTTATGGCTGCTTGTGTAATGATGTCATTTTTAGCTGTTTTAGATTATTTATATCAGAGGCATAAATATTTATCTAACTTGCGTATGACTAAACATGAGGTGAAAGAAGAACATAAGCAGCAAGAAGGTAGTGCAGAAATTAAGTCTAAGCTTAAATCAATTAGAATGAAGAGAGCGAAAACCAGAATGATGGCTGAAGTGCCAAAAGCTGACGTAATAATCACCAACCCTACTCACTACGCTATAGCTCTTAAGTATGATATAGATTCTATGTTAGCTCCTCTTGTTGTAGCTAAAGGTAAAGATCATTTAGCTTTAATTATCAAAGAGATAGCAAAGGAGTATAATATACCTATCGTTGAAAAACCAGAGTTAGCTAGATCGTTATTTGCTAATGTCGAAGTAAGCCAATATGTTGATTATGGTCATTACCAGGCTGTTGCAGAAGTTATAGCTTATGTTATGAAGTTGAAAGGAAAAAAATTAGGGCAAAAAGTTCTTAAAAAGTAACTCAAATGTTAACAGAAAAAAATCATTATAATCAGCAATTAAATATTTATCTAGTTTCTGATTCTTCAGGAGAAACAGTTGGCGCTGTCAGCAAAGCAGCTTATACTCAATTTGTTGGACTGGAAACTGTAGAGTATATGTGGCCTTTAGTGCGCTCAAAACAACAAGTAGATACATTAATTATAGAGGTAAAACAGCGCCCTGGTATTATTTTACACACGATGATCAATAACGAAGTTCGTTCATACTTAATAGATAAATGTGTTAGTAACAATATACCTTGCATATGTCCTATACAGCCTATAATCGAGCTCATCTCTGATTATGCTCAATTATTACCTAATAAAAATATTCCGGGCAAATACAATAAGTTAGATGATGATTACTTTAAAAGAATAGAAAGCCTCAACTATACAATTATGCATGATGATGGACAATATATTCAAAACTATAATCAAGCTGATATCGTTTTATTAGGTGTATCTAGAACGTCTAAATCTCCTACTTCATTCTATTTATCACAACGCGGTTATAAAGTGGCAAATCTACCTATAATTCCTGGTATAAAGCATGATTTATCTTCATTAAACAATCCGCTAATCGTTGGTTTAAATATTTCTCTCGAGCAACTCTTAAACATACGTCGCTATCGATTTCTAGGTAATAAAATCGATTCTGTGAAAAATAATTATTGCTATAACAAGGAAACGCTAGAATTAAAATTAGATAATTATCTATCAATTTCTGCTATTAAGGAAGAGTTATCCTATTCTAGACAATTATTTACTAGTTTAAACATACCAGTCGTTGATGTTACTCGTAAAGCCATAGAAGAAGTAGCTGCGGAAATAATTAATTTATTATTTGTAAAACGTGGTACACATAGATAACCTTAAAAAGGTTTAGTGAGTTTATATACAACAATCAAAAAGTTACATATGGACTATAACATATAGTTAGTGATGTTAAAAGATATTTCTTATATATTACCCGAATTCGGGATAAGAGTTTAAGCTGCACGATGTAAGTTGTGGTTTTTAGTATAATAATTAATTTTGGGTTTAGATTTTTTGAGAGAGTGAGCGACTAGAGTCGAAATAATATGGACTAAAGCGTTACTTAGCCAACGATATCTCGAATGAACGAGGTTCATCTTATTTTTCAGATAATCGAATAATGTTTCAATAATGCTACGTTTTTTAAGCATGATTTTTTCATGTAAAGTAAGTAACTTATTGTGCATATTTTTCTTAATTCCATGAATCATTTTTAGTCCTCGATTATAGAGTTGCAAGAATAAATTTTGTTTAATAAATTAAGATAATCTTCTATTTTGTAAATTTCTCAAACAACAGTGCCATACCGTTTTTACCCTTTCTTTTGACATCCATTCCTCTTTTAGTTGTACTAGCATAGTTTTTGAGTTAGGCTAACGAAGTGATTGAATATTTTATAATCAAATTAATTAAAAGAAATGACGGCATTTAAGGTTAATACTAGCGGCGGATTGTATGGCTCCCCTATTCTCAGCGCCACAACTCTAAGTAATGGAGGATTTGCTATTGTCTGGGGTATTAATGTGGGAGGCATCAATAACCGTAATGGGTTATATGTGTCGAGATATGATGCTAAAGGCAATGAAGTAGGGGATGGTGAGGTTCAGGTGATGATATCAAATAGCGTTACGAGTCCAAGTATAGCAGCATTAGATGATGGAGGGTTTATTATTGTCTATACTTGCTATTATCCTATAACTCAGGGTGATACAGGGATATATGCACAAAAATATGACTCTAATGGTAATCAAGTAAGTAAGGAAATTAAGGTTAGTATAGCCGAAGGTGTATCATCTCCAACTATAGCGACACTAAGTAATGGTAGCTTTGTCGTTAGCTGGGTTAGTACTCAGGGTATCAATGCCAAAAGCTATGATACTAGTGGTAAGTTGATAGGACATGAATTTCAAGTTGCTATAAAACAGAAGGTTGTTGGATACGTAGATTCCGGATTCACATCTCCTCAAAACCCTCAAATAGCAAGTTTAGGTAATGAAGAGTTTGTCATCACTTGGCAAGAGTCTATCCAAGGCAACATTAATGTATATGCTCAAATGTATGATGCCAACAATAAACCCTTGGGCAATACGTTTATGGTAAATTATTATGACTTAGGTCAGCAATTTATGCCTAGCATAGCAGCGTTAAGTACTGGAGGGTTTGTTATTACATGGCAAAGCGGGGGTGGTGGGTCACAGCGAACTAACCCTATTTCTTCTACTCAAGATGGTAGTGGTTATGGTATATATGCACAAATATATGACGCAAGTGGTAACGAAATAGCTGAAGAATTTAGAGTAAATACCTATACTCCAAATAATCAGACCAATCCCAAATTAGTAGCGTTAAGTACTGGGGGATTTATAATTACTTGGATTTCAGATGATGGTAAAAAAGGAATATATGCTAGGGAATACGATGTTTATAACAATCCAGTGAGTAGAGAATTTAAAGTTAATACCATAGATGCTGCTCCTGGAAGTGTATTACAAAGCCCAACTATAGCATCATTAAATAACGGAGGATTTGTTATTACTTATGTGAATAGTAATTTCCAAACCAGTAATTATGAGATATATGCCCAAAGATATGATGCTAATTGTAAGACTGTAGATCAGGGAGTTACCATACCTTTGCCTAACACAGCTCCTGTTAGTCAAGCATTAGCGTTAATTATAGATCAAGATACGCAGATTACTATAAACTTTAAAGATAAGATAAGCGATGCTGAGGATACGGTAGCGACACTTAAGCTACGACTTAAGAGCTTGCCAACTTGTGGTACTTTGTATGATGTAAGCGATAGAGTAGCAGTGCTAAACCAGTTATATACAGTTAACGCACTAAAGTATAACCCATCTGGCTGCACTGCTAGTAGTGTAGGCTTTCTTTATTCAGCAGTTAATACTCATGGCCTAGAGAGTAATCAGAGCATAGTTACTATTGCTATTCAGGCTAACAAATTTTTCCCCACAATGTCTTCTGCTGTATATAACGGTGATCATCATAGCAATGATACCTCTACCATTATTAATAGTGCAACTCAAGGAAGTTATGATAAAGAGACACAGCAAATAAGCTCGATCGATTCAGTAATATGTGCAGCAAATCAGCAGTGTAATAATACCACTATAGATAATATACAGTCCGAAAGTTTAATATGGAAAGTACTAGGTATTACAGGATGGACTATGTTTTTGATATCAACAACTGGGCTTTACATTATTTACTCTAAGTATAAGCAAGCTATTCAGGATAGTAACAAAAATAATTATCCTAACTCAGACTCAGTACAATTGAGAGCATTAACTAGTGCACCAATAGGAGTTTCCTTAGAAAAAGGTAGGGAAATAGAGCTAATTCAGTTGGAAGACTCAAAAATATACTTTAATTATGGTAGTGGCTTAGTAAAAACATCATGGATTGGCAACAAAGATGCTCTGCTAGTATATGATTATAATCAGAGCGGACAAGTTGATGATAGTGCTAAGATAGTACTTACTATGTGGTCAATTGAAGCTAAAACTGATTTTCAGGCATTATTACATATTTTTGATTCTAATCAAGACAGAGTCTTTGATCATCATGATGTGGAGTTTAATAAGTTCTTTCTTTGGCAAGATAAAAATCAAAATGGAATCAGTGACGCAGGGGAATTAGTAAGCCTAAGCGAAGTTGGGCTACAATCCATAGATTTTAATAGCAAAGACGAAATGCTTAATACAGCAAATGTGTACTGGGAGGATGGTAGAATAACACAAGCTTATGATCTAGTGTTTCTTCATGAATAATATATGTAACTATCTGGCTTTTTAATACTTTTATAGGCCAATGGAAGTTAGTGGAACATTGAAAGTAGCTTCAATAACATCAGCCAAAGAAGTGTATTTTCTAATATTTTATCTTATAGCACTCCATTATATACTGGTTATTTTGATAATATTTGATTAGTTTTTACATAAGCTTGACCCAAAATTATTATTTCTGCATTATTTGGCAGACCGGTTACTATTAAGCTGTTAGGATTTTCACCTATTATGGAAATCTTATAAAAACTAACTTTTTTATTTTGATCAAGTACTTTAACTCCTAATTCTCCATTATCCTCTATATTTAATGCTGATTGAGGTACTTCATGAGCTAATTTTTCTCCTATATTAACATCTATAGTAACGCTTTGCCCACTTACAAAAGCCAAATCTTTGTTTGATACTTCTAGTTCAAGTAAAAAAGTAGCAGAATCTTGATCCGCGACGCGACTTAAGAATTTTACTTTAGCTTCTCTAGCGGCGTTATTAGAGCATTCATCATTACCATTATTATCATCATCTAAATATACTACTGCATTAATTGCATTCGCTATTTCGGCAATATCTTTTTCCGCTACATGAGCTTGTACAATCATATTACTTAAGTCAACATAACTAGCTATCGGAGTTTTGCCAGCTTCTACTAGATCGCCATTTTTTACTTTAATATAATCTATATAACCATCAAAAGGAGCTTTAATAAGTGTATTATTCCAATCTAACTCGGCTTGTTTCATTTCAGCTATTGCTCTATCTACTCCTTCGTTAGCCATTGATAATTGAAGTTTTGAACTGAAACCTTTATTGAAAAGAATTTTAGTTGAATCAAGCTGCAATTGAGCTTGCTTTAATTTAGAGCGAGTACTCTCAAGAGTTTCTAATTTATTTTTTACTTCTACTTTTGCTATTGTATCACCTTTTTTCATTTTCTGCCCAGAAACTGCCGGTATATTAGTTATTTTTCCTGAAACTTCAGGCAATACTAGTACTTTGTTTTTAGCTATTGTAGTGCCATTCATTTTTATAATAGCATTATGTAATTTCGCTTGAGAGTTAATTGTGCGAAAAAAATTGTCATTGCTTTTGCTGTTATAGTCACGAACCTCTTGATTATGGTTTTCTTTATCTGATTTTAATAAACCAGATAACATCCATAATGTAATACCAGCAATGATTATAATTACTGATTTTGCTGCAAAGCTCATTTTTTTATTTGGGGTGACATTATTAATATTCATACTGAGTAATTATGAAAAGTTACAAATAACTATATACTTAAAATATAATCTTATCGCTTTCTTGACTCCAAATGAATCAATTTAAGCTTATTAATGGCTGAATAACCAAAGTATATTGATAATCTATTTAATATCGTTTTTTCCATCATTTTTAATTCCAATACGTAAGCTGGATTATATATTCCTATAACCAATTGACCATTTGATTCCTTGGTATTTAAAAATTTAGTTTTAATAGGAACGCTAATATTAGCCAAGCGTTTGCCTACTATATCTTCCCATTCTAAAATAATTTTATGCTGCAGAAAGTTGTTTTTTCTACAAGCTGGTGCTATTGCTGCAGGCAATAACTGTGATAATTTTTTCATATCTTTCCTATAGTGAAGTCAACGATAGTAGAATATAACATAGGTAGCAATAAATATTATTGATTATTTTTCAGATTTTTAAATATTTTAGTTGCTTTTATTAGAATCTGAATAAGGAGTGTTAACATTTCTATTATTTAGTAATTTTCCTGTATTACTAGTATCATTATTAGGTTTGCTTTGCTTATCATCACTAGTTTTCTGGGCATTCTTATTAATAAAATCTATTAATGTTTTAGTATCAAAATCTGAATTTATATCATTTAATTTACCACTACTACTAATATCCAAAGTTAGCGGATTAGTATAACCTATTGGTATAAACGAAAGCTTGGCAACTGAAGCGATGTCTTTATTAATTAAATTAATATTAGCTGCATATATACCGGTAATCCTATTATTTGATATATTTACATTGTTTACATTGGCTATACCATTACTTATCTTTACATTGCCTTGTACATTATCGAAAAAACTGGAGCCATATTTGGAATAATAATCTATAGAAGCTGCTTTTTCAGTAATAGAATATCCTTGACTCTCCACCGCTCTAATAATTTCATCAATTGTAAATCCTGACCAATCTATTCTCTTACCTATAAAATTTACTTCTCCTTTTAATTTATCTAGCATATAACCCAAGTTATTTCCCGAGCTTGCAATTAAACCATTCAAGCTTAAATAACCTGACATATTATTTATTCCAACTAAATTAGAAAGCAGCAATTGAGGATCAACATTTGATAAACTAAAAGATAATTCAACCTGAGGCAATGCTTCAATTAACGAAGTTCTTCCAATTAGTGCTAAATCACCATTAAACAATTTAGCTTTAGCTTCGCTTAAACTTACTATTCCATTGTTTAAGTTTAATGCGAATTTTAAATTTTGCAAATCAATAGGATTATTACTTATATCAATAATACTTACCTTCAAATCTGCATCATAATTTTTGGCGGATAAAAAATTAAAATTTTTTGTTTTGCTTTCAACATTATTCTTATCTTGCGAATTTATACTGCTGTTTATAATAGATTTCTTTTCTAACTGTTGCCATAATGAAGAAAACATATTTAACCAAAGTTCTTGATCTAGCTTAGAAAAATTAACCTTAGCTTTTATATAGGGACGAAATGCTGGTAATGAGAATAAAAAGTAACAATTACCTTGGGCAAAATTAGAATCAAATTGTAAATTGCTTACTTCTATATTATTATTACTAATGTCAATTACAGAGTTAACATTGGAAAAGATTTGTTCCCTAGCTGTTAGTTGATCTATTACTATTTCCAAGTGCAAATCATCTTCAAAAGATCTTAGGTACTTATAATTTTCCGTTAATTTAAAATATGAATCACTACTAACATCATAATCAGCAGCATATAATATAGCCAGCTGATCTTCTATCCACTCAATCCCGCTTATTAGATCAAGATCTATTTTATTGAAATAAAATTTATTATAAATAGAAGTGGAATTATAACTATCTTTAATAAAAGTAGTATCACCTGCTAAGATTATTTCTCCTATAGCCGCATTAATAGACCTTAATTTTATACGATAAGGTATTATCAAGACGTTAGATTTTAATAATAAAGTATTGTCTAATTTATTGATAACTGTGTCTTGAACTTCTTGGCTATAATTAAGCCATTTTAAAAACTTAGCTAAGTTTTGGGTTTTAACGCTAAAATTACCTTCAAACTTAGGTCTTATATCATTATGTGACATAATTCCTTGTGCTACAAATTCTAGATTTCCAGGAAATATTATAGAGAACTTGCTTAAAGATACAGTACCGTTAGATACATCCATACTAAGCTTTAAATGATCTACTGAATCATTAAGTATAATAGTTTTATCTATATGAAAATCAAATAATCCAGTAAAATAAGAAGGAAAGAAAAAATGAAAATTATCTAATATAAACCCAGCTGTACTTTTTAATATTCCTTTTTTAAGGTATTTTTTACTAAAAGCATCATTATCTATAATATTATTTAAGTTAATTTCTTCAACTTTAACTTGGGAATTGATTTGTATTCTATTTGAATAATCAATGATAATATTACCATTCATATTCTTAACTGCTTCAGATAGAAATTGGATGTTAATAAATGATAATACTTCGGAATATAAAATAAAATCACTATTAATTGTAATTGTGTTTTCTTTAAATAATTTTGTTTTAGCCACATATTGACTAGAAACATGACTTTTAGAAAATCTATTATGCAATAGGTTTAAGTCTTTTATATTTATACTAACTTTTCCTTCTGCTTGGCTCAAGTCTTTCAAGTTCGCTTTTGTACTTATTAAGCTAAATTCCAAATCATCTGATACTGATTTAAGAGTGAATTTGCCTTGATCGGAAAGAAAATCTTCTATCTCTACATCGATTTTACTGATTGCATTTCCTATATATAAATCAGTATGTAATGTTATTTTATTATCACTCTCATAATTAACATTAAATAAAGCTACTTTGATTGTAGCAAAAAAATCTTCATTATTAGTAATAGTAGATTTTCCATTAATAAATTTAAAGTCGTGTAATGTAAGCTTTTTAATTTTTGTATTTTGTAAACTTTGATAATTTTCTTTTAAATACGCTAAATATTCTATAGAAAAGATTTCCCCATTACTTAGCTCTACCGAGTCTATTATTTCGCTATTGTTGGTCAAAAATTTGAGCCATGACAGATTGATCTGTACCGAGTTAGAGTGTAATAGCTGAGAATTATGATTCCTTATACTTACTTCCTCTAAAATTAATCTAGGGTAAGGTAATAAGCGTAACTTAATATCATATTTTATATTTAATTCTAATTCATAGCTTTCTAGAAATGCTTTTTCTAAGCGGGCTTTATACTCATTAAATGACATCAACATAGGTATTAGCCATGCAGATGCCAAAACTATTATAAAAAAGATAATTGTGGTGGTAAATTTTTTGCCTATCAAATTTGAAAACTTAACTAATTGTAGTTATTCTTTATTAGTCTAACGAAATAATAAAATTCAACAAGGTATTTATTGAGTATAAAAAACAAGTAAAATACTTGTAACTGAAATTTATTTAAAATTGTTTTTTCTTTTATTATCAAAAAAATTAGCTTAATAATTTATTACGTAATTACTTTATAAAAACTTTAAAATATTGTCAAATGCCTAAAATAACCAAGGCTAGCAAAAATAGTAGCCAACTAGTAGCTATACAGCTTATTTTATTCTCTTTAATCATTATATTAATTGATCAATTAAGTAAACATTTTGTAATCAACTTTTTATTAAACCAAAATCTATCTGAATATTTAGTTACAAGTTTTTTTAACTTTAATTTAGTTTATAATTACGGCATAAGTTTTAGCATCTTTAATGATACACAACAAAACCAAATAGTTTTATCTATAGTAGCAATTATAATAGTAGCCCTACTATTATGGAATTTTATTGTTAGCAATAAAAAAAAATATTTATTTATTTACCCTATATCAATGATAGTTGGTGGTGCAATAGGAAATGTCATAGATCGTTTTACCGTTGGAGCGGTAGTTGATTTCCTAGATTTTCATATAGGCAACATGCATTATCCTATATTTAATTTAGCTGATAGCGCTATAGTATGCGGGGCTATTTTGCTAGCTTTAATCAAATTGCGTCATAAGGAATAATAGCGATTTTATTAGTAGTTATAAAATAAGCTTTAGTAATTTCTAGAAAACAAACAACACAATTTATGTTTAGTCCTAGCAGCCTTTTTTCAAAAGGAAATATTATTAATAAAGTAACTTGGTTACTGCTATTCATAATAGTACTTATGTATTTTATATACCATACTTTTAACGGTAATAGGGGTTTATTCGCTATGCTTAAGCTAGAAAAAGAATTAAATGATAAGCAAGAGATATTAATGAAGCTGCAGTTAGAAAAAGATAATTTAGAAAACCAAACTTCTTTATTAAAAGCAAATAACTATGACTTAGATTTTATTGATGAAATTGCCAGAGATTATTTTGCTTTAGTCGATCCTGAAGAAGAAATTATCGTAATTAATTAGAGTGAGACATCTGTATAATCTTATATAACCCCTAAGATCATAGAAAAATTACTAAGAAAAACTAATTCCCAGTTATAATTAGATATAATTAGGATATATTAGCGATTGTATTTTTTAGTATAAAGAGTATAGCTTGGGGTTACAATTGAGCTAGATAAGAATCAACTAAAGGCCTAAATAATCAAAAATAATAGATGAGAAATTAGTCATAAAAGCAAAAAAAGTGCTTGAAGTTCTAGGTAAAGATGGAGCAGTTGCAATTACTCTTAAAGCTATAATAGCCGCTTATACTCATGGCATCAAAAATATGCTTCTGTAGAGTGCATTCTTTTTTTCACATGATCTTTAAAACCTTTTAATGCAGCACTAGACAAAGACTTACTTATTCCAAAATGTTTAGAATACTCTTTGATTACTTAATCCTTACTATATTATACTCAGTAACACTCTTTCTCTTAAATCTACAGAGTAATGTATTGTAGTATGATTTTATAAGTTAGTTAATGATATAGCAGGAACTTTAGGTTTATTCAAAGATGGTGCCGGATATCTGATTTGAACAGATGACCTACCGCTTACAAGGCGGTTGCTCTACCACTGAGCTAATCCGGCTTTTTTACAGACTTAGTAACAAGAGTATACATATATAATAGCTTTTTTATAAAAACAACTTTTATCTTTTATTTATTAGAGTAAAGTTATAAGTTTATATTTATTTTCACACATGTATATTAACAAGAGCATGAGTAATGATCTTGTAGAGGTTATATCTATATTAATATCTGAGCACAAGCTAATCATTTGACGACACAAATTTTGAATTTACCAAAGATATATAATTTAATAATATATTATCATGATAGAACCACAAGCTAGATTAGCTTTCTTAAGCATATTTTTACGGCACATCAAGCTTAATTGGATTAATAAGTACCTAATAGTAAACAGCGCTCTTTTTCTCATAATATCAATAAGTATAACTTATATATTATTAAAAGATAAAAACTTAGATATAGAAACTGCTTATAGCTTAGCTATAATATTTTTACTCCTCTCTTTCATGTTAGGAAATTATCACCTACTTGAATATGATTATAAAAACGGCTTCATAACACAACTTTTGTTGGCTGGAATCATGCTAGAGGTTATTTTGAGCGCTAAATTAACTGCTAATTACCTTATATCATTAATTATATCGTTGTTAATAGTACCGGCGGTTATTTTTTTATTTGTTAATGATATAAAATGGTCAATAGTAAACACATTAAGCTTTATGGCTAATATAGCCCTAATTACAGCAATATTAAATACCTTAATCACATTTAGCAACTCATTACTACTAGGATATGCCAGTAATAATATAGCTGCTATAATTATCCTACCACTAGCCTTACCAAGTCTTGTTTTCTCCACTTTAGCTATAAGTAATCCATACTACCTATTACTTATGTTAACTATATTATTAATAACAATACCTATAAAAATATATTTAAGTAGTATCTTAATAAAAACCGCACTAATTGAAAGCTAATTATATAACATAATAGGCAATAAAATCTAAAATTCACTAATCTACTCTAACTAAACTAACTATTGACAAAGAATATTAATTAGTGCTTTTCTAACTATTCAAATGTACTTTAAAGTAAACCTAAATAAAAAAGTAAATTTACAATAATTATTCATTAATGCCACAAAATAAATTGATCATTGGCCGTGAGGAATGGTGCTCTCTTCCTGAATTAGGACTTCCGGCAATAAAAGCAAAAGTCGACTCTGGGGCACGGACCTCAGCATTACATGCTTTTAACGTCTACACTTATAAGGAAGAAGAAAAAGAGTATGTGAAGTTCGAGATACATCCTATTCAAGGTAATCGCAAAATAGTTAAATCGTGTAAAGCAGAATTATCTGGACGTCGTGCTATTAAAAGCTCAAATGGAGTAGTAGAAAAAAGGCTATTTATAATCACTACAGTCAAAATTGGTGAAGAAGTTTGGGAAATAGAATTAACACTAACCAATCGCGATTCTATGGGATATAGGATGCTTTTAGGGCGTGAAGCAATGAGGAACAAGATATTGGTAGATCCAGATAATTCATTTTTACTTAATAAGCTTGATGATAATACAATTAGTAAAATATATTGTAATTCACTTAGCAGGGGAAATAGTCTTAACTTAGTGCTTTTAGCTTCAAACCCTCAGCTATATTCTAATCAACGTATAATGGAAGCTGCTATAGCACGTGGCCACAATATAGAATTTATTAGCGTAAGTAATTGCTATATTAATATAAAAGCTAATGTTCCGGTAATATATTATCGAGGTGGCAAAGAACTAAAAAATGTTGATGCCGTTATACCTAGGCTTAAACCTTCGATGACCTTTTACGGATGCGCCTTAACCAAACAATTTAAAGCTTTAGGAGCATTTTGCCTAAATGATGCAGCTTCAATAAGTAATTCAAGAGATAAGTTAAGATGCTTACAAATATTAGCAAATAAAGGGCTAGATATGCCAATAACTAGTTTTGCTAATTCCCCTGCAGATAGTAAGCATTTAATTAAAATGGTAGGTGGGCCTCCGTTAATTGTCAAATTATTAGAAGGAACCCAAGGCAAAGGCGTTGTGTTAGCTGAAACTCATAAAGCAGCTGAAAGTGTAATAAGCGCCTTCAAAAGCGTTAAAGCAAATATTTTAGTGCAAGAATTTATCAAAGAAGCTAAAGGCAAAGATATAAGATGCTTTGTCATTGATGGTAAAGTAATAGGAAGTATGCAAAGAGAAGCGCTAGATGATGATTTTCGCGCTAATTTACACCTAGGAGGAACAGCTTCTGCAATAAAATTAACTAAACAAGAGAAGAAAATAGCTATAAGCGCAGCTAAGATTATGGATTTAAAAGTGGCCGGCATAGACATCATTAGATCAAATAGCGGCCCTAAAATACTAGAAGTCAACTCTTCCCCCGGACTACAAGGAATAGAAGGAGTAACGAAAAAAGATATAGCTGGATTAATGATAGAATGCATAGAACAGCATATTTTTGGCAAATTAGATAATAGTTAAAATACACCTTATTTAACTGTAATAAATTGTGAAATATTGATTTTTTCTTAAGCTAGCCTTTACAACTCACTTAATTAACTTGTATAGTTCAGTAATTAAAAAATATTTAATGCTTAATAATATAGTAAGTAAAAATCAATGCTTAATATACTATCTATACAATCTCACGTTGCTTTTGGTTATGTTGGTAATAGAGCAGCTACTTTTCCGCTACAAAGATTAGGACATAACGTTATAGCCATTAACACTGTGCAATTTTCTAACCATACAGGATATGGCAGCTTTACAGGTCAAATCTTCTCCTCCCAACATATAAAAGAATTAATAGCAGGACTAGAAGAAAAAAGATTTTTACAAAATTGTAACGCTCTATTATCTGGTTATTTAGGCGATCATACAATAGGGGAAGTAATAGTTGAGACTGCTCAAAAATTAAAAAAATCTAATTCCAATGTTATATTTTGCTGCGATCCAGTAATGGGAGATGTCGATCGTGGCTTTTTCGTTAAAAGCGGTATATTTGAGTTTATTAGAGATAAAGCACTAAAAGAAGCAGATATTATTACACCTAACCAATTTGAAGCTTCGGCACTCTCGAAAATTAATATAACTGACTTAAGCTCAGCGAAAGAAGCTTGTAATGTTTTATATAATATAGGACCTAAAATTATAGTTATCACTAGCTTAATGGTAAAGGAATTAGCTAGTGAAAAATCGATTTCAGTATTATTATTTGATGGTAAGGAATTTTGGTTAATTACAACTCCTTATATAAATTTTAAAATATCACCTACAGGATGTGGAGATCTCTTTAGTGCTTTATTTTTAGGTCATTTTTTAGAAAATAAAAATCCCTTAATAGCATTAGAAAAAACTATTTACTCTACCTATAACATATTAGAGAAAACTTATAATATGAATGAAAGGGAATTACAAATTATCCCAGCACAAGATTATATTACTAATACTCATAGTAATATATTTAAAGCAAAAATAATATAAGGTAATTAAATAAACTTAACCTTACAACTTCCTATTATCAATTAAGAGCCATATTATATATTTTAATCTAACTTAGAATATATTTAAAATTAAAAATATGGAATACTCAAATCGATTAGGCTTAAGTTTTATGAACCACTACCATATACATAAAGAAATAATAGCAAACTCGAATTTTTCTTTACTAGATAAAATAGTATGGAACAATTTGATAATTTCTCGTTCATCTACCTCTCCCAAAGAAAATTTATCTTCAGGTGACTTATATATTTTACCTAAAAAAGTAGAAGCTCAAGAATGGTTAAACCATGAATCAAAAATAGCAATTTATTTGGAACAGCAATGGCATTTTATCAACCCTACTAACGGTATGTTATTTATAATAGCTGATGAAAAAGTTTTCTCTTTTTTTTATGAGGATAAATGGGTAGATATCAATAATATGCCATTTTGATAAATAAGTGCTTAAGATGATTTGAAGAAAAAAGAAAGATTTTTAGCAGAAATATTAAAAATTCCACAAGATAAATTGGTATATGTTGATGAAAGTCATATAAGGAAGTATACTTTTCAAACTTCAACACTTGCGTTGTCAAATTTCCCGGGTTCGCTGACGCTCATCTATTAATATAGCCTTCGTAAGATCACTCATTCATTTTTCTAACAATCCTTGGTATAGTATTTTACCTGAATTCGGGATAAGCTTTTAAGCTGGATGATGTAAGTTGTGGTTTTTAGTATAATAATTAATTTTAGGTTTAGATTTTTTTAGAGAATAAACGACTAGAGTCGAAATGATATGGATTAAAGCGTTAATTGGCGAACGATGTCTCGAATGAACGAGGTTCATCTTATTTTTCAGATAATCAAATACTGTTTCAACAATGCTACGTTTTTTAAGCATGATTTTTTCATGCAAAGTAAGTAACTTATTGTACATATTTTTCTTAATTCCATGAATCATTTTTAGTCCTCGATTATAGAGTTGTAAGAATAAATTTTGTTTTATATATCATGAATCAGCGTAGATTTCTCCTATTAGTTTATCAGTTAAATTTGGCACCGGCACTCGATCATCAACATTACCTTTAGTAATCTGTAAGGCTA
>CAYLWW010000033.1:0-17261 GCA_964387585.1 uncultured Candidatus Midichloriaceae bacterium | reverse complement strand
TCTATGTATCTTGCTTCTCCATCATCTAATAAAGTGTTATAAGTATCTTCTATCATACCTTTGCTAAGTAAAGCTACCCCGTTATAACTTTTTTGACCGAAAACTTTTATATTGTATCCTTTTTCTTCTAACTGATCATAAGGAAATTTTGAGTCTATGCATTTTATTTCTTGTAAAAGCAATATATCGGGTGAATTATCATTGATAAAGCGCAATATACTTGGCAATCTCGAGTTAACTGAATTAACGTTCCAAGTTACTATGTTTATAACTTTATCGTTCATTTTTTAAAAATAGAAAATTTCAATATTAAATTAATTCTCTTAAAGCAAAAATAATTTTAAGTAATACTTAATTAGAATAAAACTTAAATACGTCTAGTTAGATAAAGTTGATATAACCCTAACAAAGTTAGATTAGGTTCTATTACATCAAAAGAACTGCTATCGTTTATATCAATGATATTAGAAAATCCACCAGTAAGTATAGTTTTAGCGTTAAGATTTAGCTCTTCTTGAAGTCTGTTAATAATGCCTTCAGCCATGCTAACAAATCCATAATAAATTCCTGATTGCATGGAGCCAACAGTATTTGTATGTAGTATACCTCTTGCAGGCCTTATTATTTCAACATCACGTAATTGAGAAGCGCTTCTAACTAAACCATTAAGGCTGGTTTTAATACCAGGTGCTATGACTGCTCCTAAAAAAGTGTTTCCATCTTTTTGAACTGCGCTAAAAGTAGTAGCAGTTCCAAAATCAACTACTATACAATCTTGTTGATATAGGTGTAGAGCCGCTGTGCCGTTAACTATAAAATCAGATCCTAGTTCACGAGGATTAGGTAATAAAATTCTTAAATTATGTATATTATAATTTACAAAAATAGGAGTTATACTTAAGTACTTTTCTATAAAAATTTTTATTTGAGTATTAGCTTGTGGTACAACGCTAGAAATTATTACTGCCTCTACCGATTTTAATATTTCAGAAATGCTTTTTTCGCCATAATAATGGGTGACTAATAATGGTATAAAAAAACTAGCATATTGATCAGCGTTATAGTCTCTATTAGTGAGTAATAACCATTTTTGATTTAATTCACCTTCAACAAACACTCCAAAAACTATGTTGGAGTTACCAATATCAATAGCAATAATCATTTATTATAAACCTGTCCGTGATTTCGTCATTATATTTTTTAAAAAGGTAATAAAGCATTATATTAAAGCTTAATCAATAATTTTTTTTATTTTTACTTTAATAAAGCGTTTAGATTTGTCTTCTTCATTTGAATTATTAAATTCTTTGTTTAAGGGAAATGAAATATTTACAACTTCACCAACTTTTTTCCCTATTATATAATCCTTTAAAGGTAGGTTAGGGTATTGTTCTATACTAGAATCTCCTGACATATTTAGAGTAATTTCTTTTATTATATTGCTATTTTCTAATTCATATTCGACTAATACTATACTATCATAACCTACTATATCTAAAGAAATATTATCATTATCGATATTATGCTTGGTTTTTGTTATAGAATTATTTTTATTTAAAGTATCAAGCTTAGAATCTATTTTATCCCGGTATAAGTTATAAAATAGTTTCTCAGACATAGTATAATCCGAATATTTTTTACTAGGATCTATATCAATTGAAATTAGTGCTTTACTACTTTTATAAGCCTCATAAGGTACATTGCTTTTAGGGTAATGTTTATAAAGGTCATATAATAAGTAAAAAAATACTATAGCCGTTATATAATTGAATAATTTATTATTAAACTTAAGCATATTATTATATTATTTATACTCATCTACTTTAAGTATAACAAGGTTATTTATTTTATTTATTGTATTTTTGCTACTAGAAACTTTATTAATAGAACTATATGGTACTTCTAGCTGATGTAAAACAGGTGTAGTAAATATAATAATTCCAGACTGGCTAGTACGAACATTAAATATATCGATAAGAGAGCTAAGTGCTATATCATCTAGATTAGAAAATGGCTCATCTAGCAACCATAATTTACTATGATTAAGTAGTAATAAAGCTAACTTAATTCTTCTTTGCCACCCACAGGATAAAGTATATATTTTGCTATCTAGATAATTTTCTAGTGAAAAAACAGCTATTGCGGCTGCCAAGCTATGAGTCGTATTATAAATACTTGCCCAAAATTTTAAGTTTTCCCACACAGAAAGTTCTAAATCTAATGAATTATAATCACCTAGATAAAAAATATTATTTAAACTATATTTTAAAATATCTCTTACATTAATACCTTGATATAATATTTCTCCAGTTAAAGTAGGTAATAAACTAGCTATCACTCGAAGTAATGATGTTTTTCCTGTCCCATTATTCCCATATACACATAAACAAGAACCAGGAAATAAGCTGATGCTGAAATTTTTTAATATAACCCTGCCATTTCGAGAAATAGATACGTTATTACAAGTAAGCATAATGACTTTTTAATGACCTTAAATAACTAATAAATATAGTGAATAGACTGAATTATACTTACTTATAGTATCTTTTTTATGATATTTTCTTTAAAACGTAAGTGGTGGTAAAAGCTAGCGAATATATGTAAAATTATGCACGCTAATATAAAGTAAGATAATATAATATGTGATGAATGAGCTAACTGACCTAAGATGTGATTATTTGCCAATGAAGGAATAGTGAATAAGTTAAAAACATTAATAGGATGGCCGCTCATAATAGAAGAAGTGAAACCACTTAATGGCATTAATAGCATTAATAAGTAAAGAAAAAATACATTAGATTTAAAAATCAATAGCTGCCATGATGATAGGTGAGGACTGGGAGAAGGGGAAATGTTTAAAAAACGCCAAACTATTCTTAATATGACTAGCATTAGAGTAATGAATCCCAACCCTTTATGTATGGCATAAAGATCACCTTTATTACCTGTGTATAAAGTATAAGTCATAAGATAGCCACTTGTAAGTAAGCTTATTATAGATAAACCCACTACCCAATGCAGCAGCTTAGCCACTATACCGTAGTTATTATTAGAATTATAAACTAACATATCATCAAATAAGAGAATTTAAAGTTATGTAAAAAGGTGACACTGCTTTTGAGCTAATTTTTTAAGTTTATTCATAGCGCTCTCTTCTATTTGACGTACTCTTTCGCGTGATATTCTATAATGCTTAGCTAAATCATCTAATGTAACAGGAGTAGCGCTAAGGTATCTTTGTGATAAGATATGTTTTTCTCTAAAGCTAAGTGTTTTTATAGCTTCCTTGAGTATAGCACTTTTATTTTGATCTTTTTCTTTTTCGATTAAAACATCTTCTTGATTTACATAATCTTCTTGTTCTAAAATATCTATTAACTCATTTTGTTGGCCCTCTTCGCCATAACTTTGGTTTAGAGATAAGACATTGGATGCTCTTATATAATCAAACTCTGAACTAAATGCTTTTTTGTTTTTGACTTGTGTTAGAGAATGGCTTGAGTTATCCGTTAATGCAGAAGTATTATTTTCTTGAGCTAAAGTGGTTAATTGATTATCAATTTGCATGCCAGATTCTGTTGTGTTAGTAACATCTGTAGAAGTATTTAATAACCCTAATTTATGCTTTACTTTATTTAAGCTATAAAATAATTTCTTCTTCATTTGAGTTGAGGCTACTTTTACTAGCGACCAAGATTTTAATATGTAATCTTGAATTGCTGCTTTTATCCACCACAAAGCGTATGTTGATAAACGACACTTCATCTCAGGATTAAATTTCTTAACTGCTTTCATCAATCCTATGTTGCCTTCTGATATAAGATCAATTAAAGGTAGACCATAATTTTGAAAACGAAAAGCTACTTTAACAACTAGTTTTAAATGTGATACGACAAGGGTTTGAGCAGCGCTAATATCCCTATTATTTCGCCAACGATAAGTAAGATCAGCTTCTTCTTCAGCAGAAAGAAAAGGAATTCCATGTATTTGATTCAAGTATTTATTTAAGCTTGTATCTAATACGCTACTATTTAATAACTTAATTGACATAACTTTTAATTCACCTGCTAATAAGTAATTTTTGAGATTCTAAAATTATAACTTATCCCACGCTAATAATAAATTGATTATGAATAACTTGCAAGAAGTAGTTGCCTTTTACTTTTATCTGATTAAAAAAAGAATAAAGTAACGCTTAATATTTTGTAATTGTATTACTTAAGGTAGTTTCAATAATTCATTCAACTGGATTTTATGTTTAGTTTTTTTCATCAACTTTTTTAACTATTAAAGCGCAATAAGTATTGGTTTTAGTGCTAGAATTTTTCTTTGTTGTAGAAGGGGAAATAACCTAATATTCTGGTATTTTACCATAAAAAACTTTGGTATTGAGTTCCAGAATTTTGATAGGAGAGCTCAAGTGAGTGCTAGAGCTGATAAAAAACCGCTCTTTTACGAATCAAAATACCTTCAGTAATGCTGGTATTTTCTCCTATAATGATTGGCTTAATTTACATAGGTTCAAGAACTTCACCTATCGAAACTAAAGAAGAAATATGACAATTGCTACCTGTATATGCACAACTTCCTACAGTTACATAACTATTTATTAAAGTTTTAAAGGAATCTTATCAAAAGCAATGCTTTGATTGAAATTAACTCACTTATTACTGCTGCATTTGAAATATAATAAAATGGACTTTTTGCATATTTATCTACTACTCAAGTTTTATTAAATTGGGAAATTGATAAAGGGCCATCATCAGGCTTCTCAATAAAATAATTTATTGCTTTCTTACATTGTTATCAATTATTTAGTTAGCAAACTTTGATCTGCATTAGCTATGAATATAAATTTAGTAGTGTTAGATCTAGTTAGTAAACAATTTTAACAACTTTAGGGAGAAAAAGTATAATTTAATAGTATTAAATTATAGTATCCCCCCTCAGTTGCATAACAAATATATCTATTGATTACTTATGATTGTTATCATCGGGCTCACCATGATCACCGCTATGGCTATGAGCTCCTCCTACATGGCCCATCTGAGAAGCAGCCTTGCTTCTTTCTTCAGGATCACTACTAGTACGCATAACTCTTGCTGCGTCAGATAACTTGGATTTATTATCGGTATCATTTCTGCCGGCAGAAGAGCTTGCTGTAGACTCCTGGCCTGTTGAAGTATTGCCTGAAGATACTGTAGGATTTTCTTGTTGTTTTTTATTATCACCCATAAATCACCTCCTTAAAAAAGTACTGTTGGAAAATAGAGCAACCTAGTTTTATTATTTATAAGCTAGGTTAACTGTGATTTAGAATAGCGCGCCTCTAACTATTAATAGTATGACTTTATAATCATAATTGCAAGCGGTTGTCTGATTTTTTATTTGAAATTCTATAATTTTTATAGATATATTGCTAAATACAGATAGTTAATTAGTCTATAATGCATTTTCAAAAATATTATTGTTTATTATTTTGTTAAATTAGCTATTAATAATAAAAGCTTTATTATTAATAATTATATTAATTATTTTTTTAATGCTAAAACTGTTAATAAACCCTTATATAATCTGATAAAGCGATTAAATAATGAATTAGCATAATTATAATAGTTTAACTAGTAAATGCATAATGTTGGAAGCTAAAAAGCAAAGTGTAAATTGTATTTACATAAGCATAGAGCGATTCACCAAATCTTTATTTGCTACTATGTGCATAAATTTATTATTTCAGCAATTTGATTAACTTAGTGTATCTATAAATAAATGATTATAACTTGTACTAACTGTAATACTAAATTCAGAGTTAAAACAAATGATATCGGTCAAAATGGTCGCTTAGTTAGGTGTTCTCAATGCGATTATGAATGGTTGGTTGAGCGTAATTCTAGTTGCGTCTCGTTAGAATTAGATGCTAAATTAGAGCAAACTGATAATGGTAACCCTAGAGAATCTATTTCTCAAAACGATAGCTTAAATAATATTAATTTAACTATTGATGATAAAATGCAAGATAGATTGATTAATTTATTAAATAAAGAAGTTAGAAGTATAAGTAATCCAAGTTTTAAGAATAATGACGATAAAAGCTTTGATTATATATTAAGCATAATTATTATTTTCCTATTATTAATAGTAGGATTTATTATAGGGATGGAGGGTGGCGATTATATAGATAAATATTTTCCCGATATATCAAATATATATAAAAAATTAGGAATTTATTAACTTATGATATAGATTTTATTTCTCCCTTTATATCTTTTTTAGTTTGTTACTTGTGTAAATAATGCTTTAATGTTAACTTTCTAAGAGATTACTCTTTATTTTTTAACCTATAATCGTTATAGCATAATTAGAATGCTATTAAGCTTAAATATTCAAAATTTTATCTTAATTGAAAATTTAAACCTTGATTTTTGCAGTGGTTTTTCAGTCATTAGTGGCGAAACTGGAGCGGGAAAGTCAATAATACTTGATGCCATACAGTTATTACTTGGAGGTAAGTATAGTTTAAAATCTAGTTTAGCAAAAGATTCAACGCGCCACGTTATACTAAGTGGGATTTTCTTTTTTGATAAGGATAATATTGAATTAAAAAATTTAATAAGTTTGATTGGTTTAATTGATAATTTTAATGAAGAACCAGAGTTAATCATAAAAAGAATTATTTATCCCGAGGGTAGATCGAAGTTTTTTATTAATGATACTTTAATTAGCAGTTCTCAAGTTATTGCTATCGCTTTACATTTAGTTGAAGTGTGTGGTCAAAATAATCAGCAAAGTTTCTTAGATAGAAAAAATCATTTATATATTATAGATGATTATGCTCAACTGAATGATAATGTATTAAAGTTAAGAGTTAGTTTTAACAATTGGAAAAATGCATCAAGAGACCTTAATTTATTTAAAGCAAATATCCCTTCTATAAATCGAGAAATAGATGTTTTAAATGCCATAGTAGCAGAACTAGATGATATAAACATGCAGCCTGATGAAGATAAGTTATTGTTGGAGCAAAAGCAAAAATTAAATGATGCGAATAAAGTTAAACAGACTATTTATTCTATATTAGAGATAGGTTCTTCTGGAATTAGACCTCAATTATATAATTTACAGAAGCAATTAACTAAACTTCCTATAAGCTTGAATAGCTATCAACAGAGATTTGAAAGCATTGCAATTGAGACTGAGGATTTATTAGGAGAATTTGAAGCTTTTTATGCTACCTTAAGTAGTGAACAAGATATACTTGAGCAGATAGAAAATAGATTGTCAAGAATTAAAAGCTTAGCGCGAAAACATAATATAGAGCCTAGTGGTTTACAAGATCTTTATTCTAACGCTAAAACTAGGTTGGAAGAAATCAATAATATCCAACAATTAATTATTAAGCTGGAAAAAGAAAGTTTAGAGTTAAAAGAAGAATATATAAAATGCGCTGATGAATTAGCTTCTGTACGTAAAAAAGCTGCTAGTATTATTGAAGGTGTAATCGTAGAAGAGTTAGAAAGTATTAAAATGGGTTACGTTAAATTTGCTGTGAAAATAGAAGATTTATCAGAAGATAAATGGCATGAGCGAGGTATGCAACAAATAACATTTGTTTTAAAAACCAATCCTAGTTCAGATTTTGGCAATATCAATCTTGTTGCTTCAGGTGGAGAACTATCTAGATTAATGTTGGCTATTAAAGTAGCGTTAGCTAAAGTAAAATCTATACCAACAGTAATTTTTGATGAAGTAGATATAGGGATTGGTGGTGCAGTTGCTGATTCAGTAGGGAAAAAATTATCTGAGCTAGCAAAAAAAGGCAATGCAACTAAGCAAGTTTTGGTTATTACCCATCAACCTCAAGTTGTTGTTCATGCTGATCATCATTTTGTTGTGTGTAAGGATATTAATGAAAAAAGAGTAAATATAGATGTTAATTTTTTGACTGACTATAACTCTAGAATTGATGAAGTTGCCCGTATGTTATCAGGGGGAAAAATAACTCAAGAAGCTAAGAATGCTGCGAAGAAGCTATTTGAGGAAGCTCAAAGTATTAATTGAGTTTATATATTTCCCCCCTCTTTTTCGGCTCTATGATTTTTTATTTCTATGATTGGATACTAGTAGGGGTAGGCTCGCTGTAGAAAGTGCACATATCACTAAAAGTTCTGTATAGCCTACCAATTTCTTTATTTACTAGTAGATATAACTATCTTTTGTCTATGCTAATATAATCTCTACTTGTTTCTCCTACATATAATTGACGAGGGCGCCCGATTTTGAAAGCAGGGTCCTCTAACATTTCTTTCCATTGTGAAACCCAACCAACAGTTCTAGCAATAGCAAACATTACTGTGAACATTTGAGTAGGTATGCCCATAGCTCTGTATATTATGCCAGAGTAAAAATCAACATTAGGGTATAATTTGCGCTCTATAAAATATTCATCACTTAAAGCTACTTTTTCTAGTTCTAACGCTATATTTAATAAAGGATCGTTAGATTTATTCATAACCTTCAATACTTCGTCGCAGGTTTTTTTAATCACGGTAGCTCTTGGATCATAATTTTTATACACCCTATGACCAAACCCCATAAGCCTAAAGTTATCGTTTTTATCTTTAGCTCTTGCTATATATAATGGAATGCGTTCAGGATCTTTTATCTCTTCAAGCATTTTTATTACTGCTTCATTTGCTCCTCCATGTGAAGGGCCCCATAATGCAGCTATTCCTGCGCCTATCACAGCAAAAGGATTAGCCCCAGACGATCCTGCTAACCTTACAGTTGAAGTAGAGGCATTCTGTTCATGGTCTGCGTGTAGTATAAATAGTAGGTCTAAAGCTTTGGCTATAGAAGGATGCGCAACGTAATTTTCATTAGGGACAGAAAACATCATTTTAGTGAAATTGGCTGCATAATCTAAGCTATTATCAGGAGCAACAAAAGGATGACCTACTGAATATTTATAAGCCATTGCTGCTAAAGTAGGGAGTTTAGCTATCAATTTTATAGCTACTTTTTCACGATCTTCTGGATTATGTATATCTATATGTTCGTGGTAAAATGCTGATAATGAATTAACTGCACCGGCAATTATAGCCATTGGATGAGCGAATCTAGGAAATCCCCTATACATAAATTGTATCTGCTCATGAACTAAAGTATGATGTTTGATTTCATAAGCAAAATTTTCATATTCTTCTTTTTTAGGCAATTCGCCATTTAATAAAAGATAGGAAACTTCTAAAAAGTTACTATTTTTTGCTAATTCTGCTATATCATAGCCTCGGTAACGTAATATTCCCTTATCGCCATCGATATAAGTAATCGAAGATAAACATGCGGCTGTAGACATAAATCCTGGGTCAAACGTGTAAAGACCCTCGCTATACAGTTTAGATATATCAATTACCGCGGGTCCTTCAGAACCTTGAAATACTGGTAACTCTATTTCTTTATTTATTTCGGGAATTTTAAGAATTGCTTGATAGTTCAATTTCTTATAACTATATTTAGTTGCTGACATGGGTATAACCTTTATAAGTAATTTTAATCATAAGGTTGGCTTTATTATGGACTTTTGCTTATTAAACTATTTATACTAAAAGTTATAACTATGCTAATAAATTTACGCTTGTAATACATAATTTATAGTACACTATAGAAACGCTTAACGCATTAGTTTTTTAATAATTCACTTAACCCAATTCTTCATTTAAATCATTAATTAAATGATATATCGAGAATTTATTAGTGAGTAAAATTTTATTTTTTAATTATCCTTTCTAATTATTATATAGCGTATTAAAATGATAAAAAAACTTCAATAAAAAATTGTTATGGAAAATGTTATACATACTAAGCTACTAATAATAGGTTCAGGTCCTGCAGGATATACTGCGGCCATATATGCGGCTAGAGCGTGTTTGGACCCTATACTAGTCTGTGGGCTACAGAAAGGTGGGCAACTCACCATCACTACTGAGGTTGAAAATTTTCCTGGGTTCCCCTTGCCGATACAAGGGCCATGGTTGATGGAACAGATGGATGCTCAGGCTAAAAATGTTGGTACTCAAATAGTGAATGATTATATAAGAGAATTAGATCTAAAAAATAAACCATTTACTTTATATGGAGATAATAACACTAAATATATTGCAGATAGTATAATAATTTGTACCGGAGCTGAAGCTAGATACTTAGGTTTAGATAGTGAAAGAAAATTCCTAGGTTATGGCGTTTCAGCATGCGCTACTTGTGATGGTTTTTTCTATAAAGGTAAAAAAGTTATGGTTATAGGAGGAGGGAATACTGCTGTAGAAGAAGCACTTTATTTAACTAATCATGCATCTGAAATACTATTGGTGCATAGGCGTGATCAGTTAAGAGCGGAAAAAATCTTGCAAAATCGCTTATTTAGTAATCCTAAGATTAAGGTGATTTGGAACGCTGAACTAACAGAGGTTATAGGGAATGAAAAACCTAAAAGTGTTACCGGGGCTAGACTATTATTTAACGATACTAAAAAAATTGAAGATATAGATGTAGATGGTATATTTATAGCTATAGGTCATTCACCAAATACCGGCATTTTTAAGGGGCAGTTAAATTTAGATAAAGAAGGTTATATAATAACTATACCAGGAACAACTCAAACCAATATAGAAGGGGTTTTTGCTGCTGGAGATGTTCAGGATAAAGTATATAGACAAGCTATTACAGCTGCTGGTACCGGTTGTATGGCAGCACTTGAAGCTCAAAATTATTTAAGTTTATTATAGTAAATGAGGTTGAGTAATAAAGGCATATTAAAACAAAGCTACTGTGAGCTATTCAATAATCTCTTTATGGGAATGGGGGACGATAAAAGAAGTGTAGGGTATTATTATACCTTTTAGACTTCAACATTTGCGTTGTCACATTTGGGGATTCCGCTGACGCTCACTTTTCATTTTTCTAGCAACTGCCAAAGTCTCCTTGTTATAAAAGAGTGACGCTTAATGATACGGCGCCAAAGGGTATTTAGATAAAAAGCTTGAGCTTATAATCTATTTGGTAGAGAATTGTTTTTAATTAAGGAGCGACACAACCTTGTCAAGTTGTGACCGGCGAAAATGCTCCATTTTATAGATCTAAGAAGCCTGAAAGAGTTGATTTAATCTATTGATTATAATCTTATTTTTCTTCCCTTAAATTCACATATCTTAATACATTAACACATTGAATATGATTTTGTTTTGTAAGCTATCTAAATTAATGTGATATATAAAAGGCATATAGCTTTGCTCTGAATTAACTTTTTCATGTTAATTCAGAGCATTATTACACGCCAATTATAACATTAAATATATTTTTATATATCATTTTAATTAAGCTAATGAATAACAAGTTTATTAAATCCAGTATTATTTTATAAGTAGTATTGATTATGTTAATTTAAATTAAGTTTAGTTAGTTGTTAGTAGTATGTTTATTAATATGTTTTAGCATTTTGCTTTTTCTAAACTTAATTATTAGCGTTATCAATCACTTTAACATTAGCTTTAAGTAAAAATGATATATGATTATGAGTATAAAATTAAGGTTTTACATTCATAATCATATATATTCATATATATTAAGCTAGAATCTTACGTTTACTAGCTCTTATCATTTTTCTTACTTTAACTGGGTTAGTTGCACCTTCACTTCTTCTACTCACTACAGCACGTGATGAAATTAAAGCGCTATATATGTTACTATTAATTTGAGGTTCTATAGCTTTTAGGTCATCTAGTTCTAATAGAGAGAGTTTTTTATCAGTTTTAATACAGGTAGTTATTATTTTTTTAGTAACTTCTATCGCTTTGGTATAATTTAAAGAGGTATTTTGTAGTAGCCAATTTAATATATCGGGGGCAGAGCCAATAGGATCTTTTGCTGCTTCTTTCATTTCTTTACGATTTACTGTAAATCTTGCTACCAAAGCTGCTATGGTATTTATGCAATTTATTAACTCGTTATAAGTTGTTATCATTGGTTCAACTGATTCTTTGAGATCTCTAGTAAAACTGTTATTTAATCCTTTTAACATTGATAAAGTGTTAATTAAATTGCCATAAAATAATCCACTTTTACTTCTAATGTACTCAAGTATTTCAGGATATCTAGAAAATCCAGTTATCGGTTCTTGTGTTAATAAATCAGAATCAAAACATATGAAGTTAAAGTTAGGGTGTTGCCATTCTAGTAACACTTGTGCTAGCTTACTCAAATGCGTGCTGCACAATGAAGCAAATGACATAAACTCTACTATAAAATCCCGATCATTAATAGCATCGATAGAATTGCCCATTACACTACTAAAATCTAGTATTCTTGCAACCATTTTCCTACTAATTTCAAAGCTACTGCCTGATCCTAAGTACGCTCCTGCAGGTGAAGAATTGACTCTATTTCTGATTTCCTTTATTCTTTCCCTATCTCTACCAAAAGCCTCTACATAGCTCAGCATATAATGTGCCAAAGAGGTAGCTTGACTAGTTTGATGATGTGTATAACTTGGAACTATTGTTTTAACGTTTGATTCAGCTTTTTCTATTAAAGCCGATTGTAAATTAGATATCATTAGATCTAAGTTATCCAAAGCTTTTTTAGTCCACAATCTTATTGTGGTAGCTTCATGTTCATTTTTACAGTATGAAACGTTTAAGTAATTAACTATATCGCCTACTTCATTGAAAAGTAAGTATTTTATCACTTCGTCCACACTGGATAATTTAGGTAATTCTGCTTCATTAATTTGATTATTAGCAAAGCTTTTTTTCACTTTTTCAAGAGCAGTTTGGAGCTTTTTGCCTTGTATTTCAGGTATTATTGAGCGTTTTATGCACATGCGCACATGCGCTTTGAATGCATCTATAGAAGCTGAATATAGGGCTTTATCATAATGAAGAGAATTAAGCATTTTAGAGCTTAATACATCTAAATTTCCTGAGTAATAGCCTCCCCATATAAATTGAGGATTATTTTCAGTTTGTGATATGAAAGAAATTAAATTATTATTATTATTATTTTTGTTAATATCGTTTAAACTACTTGAATTTAAACTTTCTGTTAAATTATTTGCTTTATGTGCAACCATGTAAGTATCCCATTTTTTTTAAAATCAATAAAAACAATTAAAAATAGAACATATTATGTATATAAACATAAATTTATCAAATGTTTATATACACTAATATTGAGTATTTTATTAAATTTATTATTTATTCCAAATAAATCAATAACTTTTCTATACTTTTGTATATTAAATTTATTAAATCAGCCTATTCATGATTCAAATGCAACAGTAGAATCCCTAACATATCCACAACATTATAAAATAAGCTATATAATCAATAGACAAATAATAACTGAAAATATAATGCCTTATAGGATAAACTCGTCCTATAATAATGAATTAAAGATTAATAATCAAAATAAAAATAAAAAAGTAGATAATCTAACAGATATTGATAAAAATCAAATAATGGATTTACCTCAGTTGCCAATTTTTGACCTTACTTCTAATGGCTACATTAATCAGAATTACAATTATAAAATAGATAAAATTTTGTTTTCAGATATACAAAAGCAAGAATATAATGTTAATCAGTTTAATGGTAAATTTTTAATACTTTATTTTTGGGCAAGTTGGTGCTTAGAATGCTTAAGTGGACTGAAAGATTTAGACACATTGCAAAATAATCTTAATAATAATCAAATAGATGATATAAAAATTATTCCTATATCTATAGATTATAAAAGCATTACTTTTCTTAAGTCATTATATAAGCAAAGAGAAATCAAATTATTAGAATTATTTGTTGATAAAGATAAGTCAGCTATTGCTGCTTTGAGTATAAATTCTCCTCCTGCCACCTTTTTAATCAGTAAGCAATGTTCGTTAATTGCTAATTATAATGATAATTTTGATTGGACAGATCAGAATTTATACGATGCTTTAAAAAATGCGAAAGATAATAATTTTTGGCCTGTTGAATTATATCCTAGCAATAATAATAAGGAATTTGTTTTAAAAAAGGATAAAAACAACTCAAATACTATAACAATAATGTAAGTAATGTATCTTTAATTCTAGTAAAAAGCGGTTAAGAATGAGAATACAATCTTTTTGCACAAATTGTTCAGTGATTTAAAATAAATTGCTAAAGAGTTTAGCAAAGTTGTAAACTATAAGTGATAGCTATGTAAATACTTTTTTAAGCTGAGTATAGGATTAAGATATAAGTAAGAACAGAGATTGACGCAGATAAAGAAGTATTTGATTTTATATGAGTTCTTATCGCTAAATATGTTTTATTCATTAGAATGAATTTTTATTTTAAATTAATATTACTAGTTATATACTTTTTACGATAAATAATTTATAACTTAATCTTTTGTTAAATTTGACAACTATTATTCTTACTGATTAAAGTGAGAATAATCTATTAACTACAGCTAGTTTTTTGTAACTTTTATTTTTTAAAAATTAAAGTAAAACTTTAAAGCTTGCTTTTGGATTTATTTGCTTTTTAAGTTTACTTAATTTCATATTATAAAAACTGTAATAGAAAATATTAAGAAAATTATAATGAAGCTAAATAATATTATTTTATACTATTTTCTAAAAAATTGATTAAAGTTAATGAGAATAAATTAACTTAGCCAAGGTGCTATGAATATGATAAATTATTTTTTAGTAAGTGAAGTAAAAAGATATACTTTTATAAAGTAAAGTTATATTAGATAAAATAAAACTATAAAAAGATATGTTTTGATATTTTCCATGCAATCAACAGCTCTAGAACGTCTTTTTACTGCAATACAGAATCGTGTTAAGCACTACGGTACACAGCACTATACTTTTAGTATATTTGCTATGTTAAGTTATGTTGTTCCATTGTTTATTTCAGAAATGTTTGATACTTTAAATACGCAATTAATTGTGTTGCGTATTATTGCTGTAGTATTATGTTTTGGATTATGTTTAGTTGATTACTGGCCTTCTAAATGGCGCATATTATACCTACCCATTTACTGGTATATAGCCTTATGCTTTTGCCTACCATTCTTATCTACTTATACTGCTTTTTTAACTGGGGGGCAAGAGTATTGGTTATTAAACATAGCATTATCATCTCTATTATTAATAATGCTTGTAGATTGGTTAGTGTTTATAATACTTACTTTTTTGGGAGCCTTACTATCCTACTTAATATATTTGCTAGGAGATATTTTTGGAATTAACCAAATTAATGTATATATACCAATGCATGATATATACTTTTTTGCATATCTTTGTGCTTTTGTTTTGCTGTCTGTAGTTCTTTTTGTGCGTCAAAGAGAGACTCAGCAAAAAAATAAATTAGAAACTATGCAAGTATTTGGTAGTGCTATAGCTCATGAAGTAAATAGCCCTTTATCCGCTACTAGAATGTTAGCTATGACTCTAAAGGATTTAACAGATAATATAATATTGGAATCAAAAAAAATAATCTTAAATAATGGTGAAGAACGCTATCAAATTACTTTAGATAGTATGGACTATATGATGTTAACTGAAACTATTCCTCAAGGGTTTGAGCGCACTTCACAAGAAGCAAGTAAAGTAGTAGAAATACTTTTAATGTCTCTTAAAGATCGCTTTATTAACCAAGAAAAAGAATATCATATTTCTGAAGTAGTTAAAGAAGCAGTTAATGATTATTCGATAGATCAAGAACAAAAGGATAAGATAAAGATGAATTTAGAAGGAGATTTTTCATTTTTTGGTTCTAAGCAAATGATGAAACATGTTCTTTATAACTTAATGCGTAATGCATTTAAATACGGTGGACCTAATATTATGATTAGTATATGGTTATCTACAAATGCTTTACACTTTCATGATGATGGTCAGGGTATAGGAGAGAAAGATATCAAAAATATATTTAAATCTTTTTATACAAATAGCCAGACAGGCACGGGTATAGGCTTGGCGTTCTGTAATATAGTTATGAAGTCTATAGGTGGTAGTATAGAGTGTAGATCAGAGTTAGGTGAGTATACTGAATTTATCCTAAAGTTTCCTTCTTGAGTTATATAATTTCCTGTGATCAATAAAGACTGAGTTGGTTATTCGCTAATCATATAGGTCATATATGATTTTTCTAGGCTTATGTCATAGTAAATTAAGTTGAGGTTTAGGCTTTAAAGAATTGGGCTAAAGCATAGTGTAATTTATCAAATCGAGTAATTTTATCTTTAATCCATCGTATTTTTTATTAAATCTCAACTTCATTTACTATAAGTAAGAAGAGGTTTAGTATATAGAAAGCTTGGTATTATTACTTTTAGTATAGTTTTTATCTTCAAAGAACTGTTCTTTGTTAGATTGATTAATGGTTTTATCAAACTCCTTTAAAATTACTTCTTTCAAGTTACTACTATCTGTTAGAGCTTCTTCTTTTAGCTGAATCCCTCCATTACGAGCAACTACACCTGCCCATGTACGTGTGGTTGCATTTTTTAAGAATACATTAGCCAAACCATGAGCAGCATCTTTATCGCCTATTAATAATTCTGGATTAGTTTTATATATATCGTTTAGAGTATTTTTATTTTCGTTATTACTTTCCATAAATACTTTTAATAAAAAAGCTTCTATTTTCTCTTTATCATTTACTCTGCCTGAGTTTTTATAAAATTGATCACCAAATAGTTTAATAGAAATATCTTCAGCTAAATTTTTTATAAATTGTAATTGATTATTTTGATCATCAATAAGAGAAGAATATTGCGTTAAAAAATTTGATAATGCTTTATGATGTTTTGCAGTATCGTTACTTAACTGTATTCCTTGATTGAATGTAATATGGCTGGCTAATGTAGAAATTATTAACCCACTTTCATATAAAAAGTTTGATAAGCCTGATTTACCTTTTTCTCCTATAAAATCACTTTTATTCTCTGCATATAGCTTTTTCAGATTATGAAATTGATCATCTGTAAGAGAATTTAAAGTTTCAGTTAGAGTGTCAAATATTTTATCTTTATCTTTTACTCTACCTAAATTTTTATCAAAATCATTTCCAAATAACTGTTTAGCAGTTTCTACAGCTATTTCTTGAGACCATTCTACTTTTTCTGTTTTTAATTGCCCGAATTTTCTTAAATTTTCAGTTATTTTATCTTTTACTTCTTGTAATTTTACTTCGTTTATTTGTATCCCACCAGTAATGATACCAACTTTAGTA
>CAYLWW010000032.1:0-17501 GCA_964387585.1 uncultured Candidatus Midichloriaceae bacterium | reverse complement strand
ATGCTATCGATCAAGCCTTTGAATTCTATAATTATCAATTGGAATGACTATATCTATGATAAATGTGCAAAATTGTTGGTGAAGCTAAAGTTAAAACCATTATTTATAATAATGATAGTGATTGCAATAAATGATAAAAATTCCTTGATAGATAATCACCCTCAGAATTATATCTCAAATATTAGGCGCTTCCAAAGAAGTTCTACGCTATACTTATTTTTGTCTAGTTATTGAGTTCAAAGCTATTTCGCTAAGCAAATTGCAAATTTCTTTATTATATATTATTGGTAAATCTTGAAGATTTTTCACTGCTTTTTCAACATATTCTTTAGCATATTCTATCACTAAATCTTTTATGTTATAAGTTGTAAAAATTTGCTGTATTTTAGACAAATTTTCTCTTTCAATTTCGCTATTTAATAGTTCTTCTATAGCTTTTTTATCACTTATTTCAGCTTTTTTGTAAGCCAAAATAAGTGGCAAGGTAACCTTCTTTTCTTGAAAGTCTTTTCCTATATTTTTCCCTAAATCTTCGTCAAAACCATAATAATCTAATAAATCATCTATTATTTGAAAGCTTATTCCTAAATTTAACCCGAATGATCTTGCTAAGTCACATATTTTTTCTCTATCACTTTTAGATATATTAGCTTTTAACCTTTCTGTACTAATAATAGCTCCAGCTTCACAAGCGGCAGAAAATAGCGTTGCTGTTTTTCCTATTACAAGTCTTAAATAATCTTCCACTTGAATTGACAAATCATTGATTAACTCTAACTGCCATAACTCGGCTTCAGCTATGATTGAAGAAGCTTGTGCCAAAGATTTAAGAGCTGCTTTTGACCCAGCTTTAACCATTAGTTTAAAAGATTGGCTAAATAAATAATCTCCTACTAATATACTTGATTTATTGCCCCAAATGGAATTTGCTGTACTTTTGCCTCTTCTTTGGATGCTTTTATCTATAACATCATCATGCAAAAGAGTAGCAGTATGAATAAATTCCACTGCTGCTGCTAATAGTATATGATTATTGTTAGCATCTTCATGATTATTAGTTATCATCTGAGCCCATGCTATAGTTAGTAATGGCCTAAGCCTTTTACCCCCAGCATTCATTAAATGCTCAGTTATATCATTTATAATATTAACTTTTTGCTTTTTTACTAAATTTAGAATTAACTCATCTATTTTCTTTAAGTCATTAGACAATAAGTGATATAATTTTGCCAAATAATTCATTTTAGTTATTTTTCTTCATTTATTAGTATACTTTATGCCAATGTAATTATAATGAAACTTTGGTAAAATTGCTAAGTATATAGCAAAAATTCATTATTAATTACTTTTAAATCCTTTTCTCTCCCCTACTAAAATATGATAAAAATACTGCTATTAATATAGAGAAAATTATAATGACTAATGAAATTAGTGTAGGTATATGTATGCCATGTACGCTTATTAGCATTTTGATACCTATGAACAGCAGGATAAAGGCCAATGAATATTTCAAATAACTGAACCTTTCTAGTAAATTTATCACTAAAAAGTACATTGATCTTAAGCCTAAAATAGCAAAAATATTTGAAGTAAATACAATAAAAGGTTCTTGAGTTATAGCAAGTATGGCTGGTATTGAATCTAGTGCAAAAACTAGATCAGCTTGCTCTATTAATAGCAAAACCATAGCTAAAGGAGTAATAAAAACCTTGCCATCTTTTTTCAAGATAAATTCATTACCAACTATTTGATCGCTAAATCTGAAATATCGCTTTAAAAATTTTACTAGAAAATTATTGGTTAAATTATCGTGACTGCTATCGTTATCTTTTGTCCTTAAGATTTTATAGGAACTTATAATTAATATAAGTCCAAAAACATAAAATATCCAACTAAAGTTATTAACCAATAATATACCACCAGTTATCATAAGTAATCTTAGTACTATAGCCCCTATAATACCCCAAAGTAAAATACGATGTTGCTGAGATGCGTTTATATTGAAATACTTAAATATCAATATAAACACAAAAATGTTATCAATGCTGAGAGATAATTCTACTATATAGCCAGTAATGAAATCTATAGAGTGCTTTTTACCTATGTACAAATAAAGCCAAGTAGCAAAGCTTAAGCTTAAAATAACCCATAATGCTGTATGCATTGCGGCATTTTTAAAGCTAATCTTTGTTTTTCCAGATGAAATTAAGCCTAAATCAATTACTATTAAACTTAATATGGTTAAACAAAAAATTACCCAAAGCTCTACGCTAAAATTGCTGAAGTCCATACCTAAAAATACTACCTTTAAAACTTATACTCTTCGTTATCAAATGATAATTCATTCAAATTAGTAAACTAAGTAAGTAAAAATAATGCGCCGTATACTAGCTTTATATTATTTTTATAATAAATTTTGTTACTTCCTATTTTGAAATGTTTTCCCGATTCTTTTATTAGAAAGTTAATAAGTTAATTTTTATTATACTTTATATTTTTGGAGTCTAATATATTAAACAACTCACCATTTGAATAAATCTCACGCACTATATCTGATCCCCCTATAAACTCACCTTTTATATATAATTGAGGTATAGTAGGCCAATTACTGTATTCTTTTATAGCTTGTCTTATTTCTGCATCTTGTAATACATCGACCGCTTTAAATGTTATGTTTAATTTATTAAGGATTTGTACTACTATCCCTGAAAAGCCACATTGAGGAACTTCAGCATTGCCTTTCATAAAAAGTATAACATCATTTTCGGATATATCTTTATGTATTTGATTATGGATTTCATTCATAGTGCTTTTTATTAAATTTATTTGTTATCGCTTATTTTAAAATTTACTAAAAACTTCAGTAACTAAAATGTAATTTAAAGTTACAGATTTGTAGTACACTTTAACCATTTATTTGTCAATTTTTCTAGAACCGAGTTTTGTCCTAACCTAGAGGATAAGTGTTTATAATCAACCTTATCCGAATCTTGATCTTGATTAAAACAGCTATAAATATACTTCTCTTCTTTTGTTATTGGATCATAATGGCGTTGTAAACATTTAGCGCATATCTCTTTCATCATGCACTGCATAGGAGAATTGATTGAGGATATAGCTATGTGGTTATTCTTAAAGTATTTTGCTAGCTTATTGTGCCTTGCATATGCTACAGCTTGCATCATACTGTCTGAGCCTATTGTTAGCACTCTATCTATTTTATTTAAAGGTATTAAACTACTTATACTTGTATCATTGCTTAGTTCACCATAATATTCAATTGCCTCTATCATATTACCTTTAATGCTTAAATCTTGCATTCTATTTTTACTCAATTTCTCCTTATCACAACACCATACTACTATATCTGCTGATTTCTCTATCTCTGTTTCTTTGAATCTATCAGAACTTTCTCGGTATCCTGCAAAATATAATATCTTACACCCCTTATCTTTCATAGCTTTTCCTATAGAAAAAAGGACCGCATTTCCTACTCCACCACCAATAAGCATTACGGTTTCTTGTTCAGGAATTTCAGTAGGAGTACCTGTAGGCCCCATTAATACAACCTGCTCATCTACTTTAAGCAAGCTGCATATTTTAGAAGAAGCTCCAATCTCCAATATTATAAAACTTATGATACCGCTTTCTTTATCAACATTAGCTCCAGTTAAAGCTAATTCTTCCATAAGGAGGCTATTATTACTGCTATTATATACATCTAAGTAATTCTGCAACCGAAAGAATTGTCCTGGATGAAAGTTTTTCGCAGCTATAGGAGAAAATACAGAGATTTCTATGACTTTAGGGTTTAATCTCTCAACTTTTACTACTTTTGCTATTAATAAATGGTTTAAATTATTAAAAAATTTATTTATGTAATGATCTTGTAATGATTCTGGATTAACGTTTTCCTTTTCTTCCTTAATAATTTTAGCTATTACTTTATATCCATTTTTAGCACTAGCCATAGCTTTTACAACGCTTCCAGAATATGCAGGATGGGCGTCTCCTAAACAACTTATGCTTAGTGAGCTACTTATTTCTTTTTCATTATTTGAATTAGAATTATTATTTTCTCCTTTTGTCTTTAATATAAAAAATTGATCAATATTATTAGATGAATCAGCGATATTTTTTATTTCTTTACCTTCATTATCAACTAATTGGAAATATCGTTGATTTAAAGCAAATAATTCAGGATATTCTTTTGCCAAAGTAGTATTAGCTTCTGTACCTATAGCTATAATTATAGTACGGGCCGAAATAAAGATGTGATTCCCGTTAATTAAATTTTGATAATTTAAACCTATACAGCAATCCGATTCATCTACTGCTAATGATTTAGGTATAGCATTTTCAATAAAATTGATCCCTTCTTCAAATCCTTTTTGCAATTCTTCATAATTCAACCTATAGCTTGGAGAATCAATAAGTTTTTGCCTATATATTACAGTAACTCCACCCCAAGCCTTCAGTAATTCATGCTGTTTTTTTAAATCTGCCTTTTCAAGTTGTTTTCCATGATCAATTAATTCCATAGCTATGTTTTTTTCTGCATCGTTTAGCTCATCTATAAAACTATTCCCTACAACTCTATATCTTTTAACAAAGTTGATTGCTTGTTCTTTATAATAAGCTAGGCTTTCTGTTGCTGAATCAATTGCAGTCAATCCAGCTCCAATTATTACTATTGGTAATCTGATTTGCAAATTTGATAAGCTATTATTTAAATTAGCTCTTCCTAATTGTAGATTCATTAAAAAATCAGAAGCAGTTTTGACTCCTTTCACTAAAGCGTTAGGTATATCAGGTATTCTAGGCTTACCAGCTCCTATTGCTAAAGCTATATGATCGAACCCTAATTCTTTAGCATCATTATAAGTTATATTACTTCCAAAGCGAATTCCACCATACATTCGAAAATTACTTCTTCTTTCTAATAATAACCTTATTACCTTTAAGTAATTTTTATCCCAACGAACAGTGATACCATATTCCATAACTCCGCCAAACCCATAAGAAGGCATATCTTCTAAATTTTCCTTAATCTCTTTAATGTCTTTTATAGGCTGAAACTTTACCTTATTACCATCGATATCTACTCCTGATAAGTTATGAGGGAGCTTTTCTATCTTTAATCCATCTATAGCAACAACAGTAAATCCTTCATTAATTAGGTAATGAGACAAGGTAAATCCTGCTGGACCTAGTCCAACTACTAATACTTTATGACCATTATTACTTTTTGGTAGTAAGTTGTTGATATTCAATGGATTCCATCTAGTTAGTAAACTGTAAATTTCAAATCCCCAGGGCAAGTTTAATACTTCATCTAAAACCTTAGTTTCTAAAGCAGGAATATTGACTGGTTGTTGTTTTTGATAAATACATGATCGCATGCATTCATTACATATTCTGTGACCTGTAGCAGCTAACATAGGATTATCCACTATTGCAACTGCTAATGCTCCTATAATATATCCTTTGCTGCTAAGCAAATTCATTTCAGATATTTTTTCTTTTAACGGGCATCCTGAAAGCTCTACCCCTAAAGGGTTTTTGCTAGGTAATTTACTTTGTTTATCGATTATTCCTTTTGAGCAAGAGTCCTTACCACGATTATGACAGTAAATACAATAATGAGATTCATTAAGTAAGTATTCACGTGAAATACCATCATCATTAAGTTTAAAACCATCCCTATGTCTTTGTTTTGCTTCTGCTAAACTTATTGTTTTATGATCATTATCATTATATTTTATATCAGCTATTAAATTATCAAAATCTAATTTTTTTACTAACTTAAATAATATTCCATCCTTATGAATTTTTTGCCCTTCTTGACTAAAAGTCGCCCAAATAGCATAATTTTCTGCTATCTTTAATTTATGCTCATTTTCTTCCTCTTCCCATTGCAATACCTTATTAGCAAATTCTATTTCAAATTCTATAACTTCTATTTTATCAACTTTTTCTAAGTAAGGTAATTTTTGAAATCCTAAGTCATTTAATTGTTCATATATTAAACATATTTCTTCTTCTATTTTACTGTTTAATTTTGCTATTCTTTTATTAATAAATAGTTTTTTACATTTAAATAAAGGTTGTAAGTTATTATAAGAATTTTGATAAACTAAAACTGAATCATTAATTTTGAATAAGTCTATAATAAATTTTTCTAGTATTGGAGCTATACTGATAAGCAAAGCTGACTCTTCATCACTAAACAATAGTGCTTTTTCTTTATTAAGTTGAACCCTATTTAATTCTTCAAATAATAAAACATCATGAGATTGAAGAAATTGCATGAATATAGAATTTACCTTAATCAAACCTTCTATTGTATAAAGATCAATAAAGCTTAAATTATAATTAAGCATAAGTTCTATTTGAAGTATAAGTATTTGTAATTTAAATTAATTTACTTTTGTTGTTTTTTATCTTTATAAATTTATTAAAATTTATAGCGGTAAATTTTCGCCTAGATTTAGCTATATTTTACTAAAATAAGTTGTTGTTATTTAACTTAGCTATAATAAGATCAAAATCATCTAAATCTTTGCATGTGATTGTCACCTTGCATCCCGCATCATGATTTTTTATTTTTACCTTCATTTTTAGCTCTGTTGTTAACTTATTTTCTAAATTAATCAACTCCGCATCTTCCCCTACAGGAACTTTGTTTTTTTCCTTACTTGAATTATTGTTTGGATTGTCTTTATTATTGATCCTTTTTATAAGTCTTTCTGTATCTCTAACACTTAAGTTATTTTCTATTATAGTACGAGATAATTCTATTGGATCTTCGCTATTTAATATGGCTCTGGCGTGCCCTGCAGTTAATTTGTTTTGATTCAATAATTCTTTTACACTTTCAGGTAGTTTTGTTAATCTTATTGTATTAGCTATATAACTTCTACTCTTACCTAATTTTTTTGCTAGAGTCTCTTGAGTATGACCGTGCGCATCTAATAATTTCTTATAAGCATTAGCTTCTTCTAGAGCTGATAAATCTTGTCTTTGAACATTTTCTACTATAGCTACTTCTAATGAATCACACTCATTTAGGTTTTTTATAATCACTGGAATTTCTTGTAATCCGGCTTTTTTAGCAGCATGATACCTTCTTTCACCTGCGATAATTTGATAAAGATTATCTTCCACTTCTCTAACGAGTATAGGCTGTAATATCCCATGTTCTTTTATAGAAGAAGTAAGATCTTCCAATTCATAATGATCTATATTTTTCCTAGGTTGTTGTGGGTTGAATACTATTTTATTCAAAGTTAATTTGATAACATCATTTTCTTGTTTGTTTTGTTTATTAACAAAATTTACTGTTGCTTCAGAGATTAAATCTGACAACCCTCTACCTAATGCTTTTTTATCATTATTACTGTTTTTAGTATTCATTTTTAAATTATACGCTTGTTTTATATATTAATTCTTATAATTGAATTTTAGAAAAGAAGATTGTTTTTTACTTTAGTATAATAATGATACTAATCAAGATTTTTATTAATAAATTCTTGTGCTAGCATAAGATAAGATATTGATCCTGAGCATTTCGTATCATACATTATTGCTGGTTTACCATGAGAAGGAGACTCAGATAATTTAATATTTCTAGGTATAGTAGTATTATATACTAAATTTTTAAATTCTTTCCTAACTTCTTCTTCTACTTGTACACAAAGTTTATTCCTTTTATCATACATAGTAAGGACTATCCCTTCTATGTGTAAATTTTTATTTATCGTATTTTGAATAAGTTTTAAAGTTCCTAAAAGATAAGCTAGTCCTTCCATTGCTAAAAATTCACATTGTAAAGGAATTATAACAGAGTGAGAACTAGATAATGCGTTAATAGTCAGTAAACCTAATGAAGGACCGCAATCTATAAATATAAAATCGTATTTAATATTTAGTTTACTCAATTGTTGTTTTAATATTAATTCTTTTTGAGCAACACCAATTAGTTTTTTATCTATACTTGCTAAATCTACTATAGAAGTAATAATGTCTAGATTAGGGATATCTGTAACTATAACAGCTGAGTTAATTTCGGCCTTGCCTATAAACACATCATATATATTTATACTTCTTTTATTTACCCCCAATCCTAAGCTTGTACTAGCATTGCCTTGAGAATCTAGATCTACTAATAACACTTTTCTACCCGATATCGCTACTGCTGTGGCTAAATTCACTGCTGTAGTTGTTTTTCCTACTCCTCCTTTCTGATTAGATAACGATATGATTTTCATTTTTTCTTAAAGACAAATTTTTGATATGTAATACTATTGGGAAATTTTCTTGGTATTTTTCTTTTATTTCCCAATCGAAGCTCCATTTTTTAAAAGCCTGCTCTATTTCGTAATTAACATTTTCTTGATTTTTGTAAAGCAAAATTTCTGTAGTTGGACTTACTATATGGAAAGAGAGTTCTAAAGATCGCTCAATATTACCTACTGCTTTTAAAATTATATAATCAATTGCATCTTGTTGGAAATTTTTTATGTCTTCATTTAATATATGAACTTTAATTTTTAAGTATTTTTTCAACTCTTTTAAAAAAATACTTTTTTTATGATTGATCTCTACTAAAGTGCAGTTGGTGTAACCTAAAATAGCTAATATGATTCCTGGTAATCCATTCCCACTTCCTATATCTATTATAGAATTTTCTTTGTTTTTTATTATTTCCTTTAATTCTAAGCAACTTAATATATGTTTATATATTATTTCTTCTGAAGCTAATTTAGAAATTAATGGAATCTTCTTATTCCACTTTTTTAACAACTGTACGTATTCGCAGATAAGAGACAATGTTTCACGTGAAACATTGTCTCTTACTAAGTTTTTATAGCTCATATTTAATAATGTTTCCTCAAATGAAGCTGAATGGCGATTATTGCTGAAGGAGTAATGCCTTGTATGGATTTTAAATCTGCCAAATTTTTAGGAGAAATTAGTTGTAATTTATTTCTTATTTCGGTAGACAGCGATTTTATATTAGAATAATCTAGGTCATGCGGTAATTCTTTATTACTATCAGAAGCTAGAAGTTCTAAATCACGTTGATGGCGCTTATTGTAATTGCTATACATACTATCAATCTTAATCCTTTCTAAAATTGATGATGAGCATTCTTTCAAAGATGGATCAATTTTTATTAATAAATCATTATCTATTACGTTATTTAGCGAACTTAATTCATAAAGAGATTTTACTTGCCCATTTTGTAATATAAAACAATCAAGGCCTTCTAAAACTTTATGAGTAACATTAGTATCTTTCATTTTTCTTATTGATAGCGTTAGCTGCTCGTTTAATATTGAAAAAGCTTCAGCTCTTTTTTCCTTAACCAACCCTACTTCGATACCTTTATTTGTTAATCTCATATCGGCATTATCGGGTCTAAGAAATATTCTAAACTCTGCTCTAGATGTCATCATTCTATAAGGTTCCGAAGTTCCATTTTTAATCAAATCGTCTATCATTACTCCTATATAAGCTTCTGCGCGACTTAATTTTAGTTCTTTCCCTATAATTGATAAAGCTGCATTAGCTCCGGCTATTATACCTTGTCCTGCAGCTTCTTCATATCCAGTAGTGCCGTTAATTTGGCCTGCTAAATATAACCCTTTTATTTTTTTTAGCTCCAAAGTAGGGTTCAATTCTGTAGGATCAACATAATCATATTCTATTGCATATCCGAATCTAGTTATAATCACTTCTTCCAAGCCCGTGATAGACCTAACCAACTTCTCTTGAACAATTTTAGGAAGTGAAGTGGAAATACCATTAGGGTATATGACATCATAATTTAAAGTTTCTGGCTCTAGAAAAACTTGATGACGATCTTTATCTTTGAACCTGGTAATTTTATCTTCTATGGACGGGCAATATCTCGGACCAATACTCTTAATTGTTCCAGAATACATAGGAGAAAGATGTAAGCTATCATTTATAATCTCATGAGTTATTGAATTAGTATATGCTATATAGCAGCTGATTTGTTTTTGCTTTACTTCAGAATTCAAGTAAGAAAAAGGAGTTGGACTATCATCTCCCTTTTGCTCTTCTAATTTATTCCAATTTATGCTATCAGCATTTAAACGTGGTGGAGTACCAGTTTTTAGTCTCCCCATTCTTAAGCCTAAATTATGTAATTTTTGTGCTAAAAAAGTGCTGGCTGGCTCGCCATATCTACCTGCTTTTTCACTTTGATCACCTATATGAATTAGGCCATTCAAAAAAGTTCCCGTTGTTAAGACAATCGATTTTGCATATATTTCTCCTTCGCTACAAATTACTCCTATAGCTTGTCCGTCATTGTTGACTATAATATCCATTATCTCAGCAAATTTCAACTCTAGATTGTTATAAGAGGCGAGTAACTGCTGCATCACTTGTTTATATATCTCCCTATCAGCTTGAGCTCTAGGCCCCCATACAGCTGGCCCTTTACTTTTATTAAGGATTTTAAAGTGTATTCCAGCTTCATCTATAACCTTACCCATTACTCCGTCTAGAGCGTCTATCTCTCTTACTATAATTCCTTTTCCTACTCCACCTATCGATGGGTTGCAAGACATGGCTCCTATACCATCAAAGCTAAGAGTTATTAGGCAAGTTTTAGCTCCTATTCGTGCTGCAGCAGTGGCAGCTTCGCATCCAGCATGGCCTCCACCTACTACAATAACATCAAAATTTTTCATAATTAATTGAATACGTAATTTTCAATAAATGGGATTAAAGTATCAAATTTATATCTTATAAAATAATATTTTATTACTAACAATAAAGATTATTATTTGATAATTTTTTAATCATTATATATGTTATTAAATTGTATTAAAGCCTAAATTAGCTATTTTCTAATTATTCTATAAAAATTTTTTAGCATTTGGCAAAATATAGCAAATTAATTTACAATATTAAATTATAATTAGATTAATTGTCTTTACTACTATTGATTAATGATATTAATCAATAGTTTAGTTCTTATAACTGTTTTAATATTTGACTTTTATAACTTTCTAATCATAGTCAAAGATATTAAATATAATAGATAAATAAACTATATTTTAAATTAAGGTATAATGATTATAAAGAAGCTACTTATAGCTAACCGCGGTGAAATAGCATGCAGAATTATTAGAACAGCTAAAAGGATGGGCATTAAAACTGTTGCTATTTATTCTGAAGCTGACTCTAATTCATTGCATGTTAGACAAGCAGATGATGCAATATATATAGGCCCTTCTCCAGCTACTCTAAGCTATCTTAATCATAAACGATTATTAGATGCAGTAAAGCTTTCCGGAGCTGATGCAGTGCATCCAGGTTATGGCTTTTTATCTGAGAATGCTGCTTTTGCTGATTTATTAGAAAAAAATGGAATAACTTTTGTAGCTCCTTCAGCTGAAGCTATACGTAAAATGGGAGATAAAATACAAGCGAAAAAAATAGCTCAAGATGCTGGAGTGAATGTTATACCAGGATATATGGGCGCTATAAAAAACGAAAAAGATGCTTTAAAGATCGCTAGCAAAATAGGTTATCCTATAATGCTTAAAGCTGCCGCTGGAGGTGGAGGTAAAGGGATCAGAATAGTTCGCAGCCAAGAAGAAATGAAGCAAGCTTTCAGCTCAACTAAAAATGAAGCTAAAAATAATTTTTCGGATGAACGAACTTTTATTGAAAAATATATAGAAGAACCTAGACATATAGAAATTCAAGTTTTAGCGGATAAGCACGGTAACTACATCTGTTTAGGAGAAAGAGAATGCTCAATACAAAGGCATCATCAAAAAGTAATAGAAGAAGCTCCAAGTATTTTTATTAACGAAAAGATCCGTAATAAAATGTATGCTCAATCTATAGCTTTAGGGAAAAAGGTTAAATACCATTCAGCAGGAACTGTAGAATTTATAGTAGATAAAGATCGTAACTTTTATTTCTTAGAGATGAATACGAGGCTTCAGGTTGAACACCCTGTCACAGAATTGGTTACTGGAATTGACATTGTAGAGCAAATGATAAGAATCGCTCAAGGAGAGAGATTAACTTTAAAGCAGAAAGACGTTACAATTAATGGTTGGGCTTTAGAGTCACGCATTTATGCAGAAGACCCAACATGTGGTTTTTTACCCTCAACTGGAAGGATAAGCACTTATCAAGAACCTGAACCATCAGCCAATATACGTATTGACAGCGGAGTATATGAAGGCGGAGAAGTAAGCATGTTTTATGATGCTATGATTGCCAAACTTTGTACCCGTGCTCCTACAAGAAATGAGTGTATTGAAAAAATGAATGAAGCTTTAGGTAGTTATGTTATACGTGGTATTTCCCATAATATCAGCTTTCTACAAGCTATGTTTAACACACCACGCTTTATTTCTGGCGATATATCAACTACATTTATTGATGAAGAATATAAAGGCGGCTTTATAGGAGCTATTTTAGGTGATGAGGAGAGCGCTGTTATACTTAGTGCAGCAGTATTCATATTTTTGAGTGATATGAAAAGGGCTTTAACTATCAGTGGGCAATTACGTAATCAACAACGGGTATTAGGGACTCGCTGGGTAATCATGTTGGAAGATAGAAAATACCCAGTAACAGTAAGGCCTATTGATGATGGCTACAAAATTTCTTTTGAAAATAGAAGATTGTATATCACTAGTAAATGGATTTTAGGAAGTAAGCTTTTCCAATGCATAATCAACGGCAAACCTTATAATCTACAAGCTGAGTTTGCCGATATAGGTTTAAATCTAACTTTTATGGGGTCTACAGTACGTGCTTATATATTTACCCCTAGAGCTGCTGAATTAAACAAATTTATGAAGAAAAACAGTAATATTGAGCAACAAAACGACTTGATCGCTACTATTTCAGGCATGGTAGTAGAAGTAAAAGTTCAAGAAGGAGAAAGTATCGCTAAAGGACAGCCTTTAGTGATACTAGAAGCCATGAAAATGGAAAATATATTAGTAAGTCCTATAGATGGAAAAGTTAGAGAAGTATTAGCTGTTAAAGGAGAAGCAATATCTGCTAACCAAATACTTATTTCCATAGAACCATTTTAATATCATAATATCATTACTTAAAAGCCATAATTTTAGTAATTATAATGGAGTCCAGTAAGTCGTTAAAAATAGTTGTTGCAATGTCAGGAGGCGTTGATAGCTCTACTGTGGCTGCTATGCTTAAAAATCAGGGTTATGAAGTTATCGGAATCACATTGCAGCTATATGATCAAGGAAGTATTAGCATCAGAAAAGGAGCATGTTGTGCTGGTCAAGATATATATGACGCTCAATTAGCTGCTGAAAAAATCCAAATCCCTCATTATGTTTTAAATTATGAAAATATTTTTAAACAATCTGTGATAGATGATTTTGTTGATAGCTATGTAAGAGGTGAAACCCCTATACCTTGTGTTAAGTGTAATCAAAAAGTAAAATTTAATGATTTATTTAAAGTAGCTAAAGATCTAGGGGCTGACTTCTTGGCTACTGGTCATTATGTCAGAAAAATAGAAAACTCAGGTAAAGTAGAGTTACATAAGGGAGTTGATTATAACAAAGACCAAAGTTATTTTTTATTTACCACTACTAAAGAACAGCTTGAATTTTTGATGTTTCCTTTAGGCGGCTTTACTAAAGAACAGACTCGTCAAATTGCTCATCAACATAAATTAACTATAGCTGATAAACCAGATAGCCAAGATATATGCTTTGTTCCAAATGGTGACTATCGTAGCGTTATAGTGCAACATAAACCTAGCGCCTTTAGAGAAGGAGATATAGTTTTGAGCGATGGCAGCATAATTGGAAAACATACCGGTATAATTAATTATACCATAGGGCAACGTAAAGGGTTGGGAGTTGCTCACTCCGATCCCTTATATGTTATTAAGATAGATCCAAAGCTAAATCAAGTAATAGTAGGAAAAAAGGAAGAGCTAAAGTCAAAATCTTTCACTATAAAAGAATTAAATTGGATAGCTGATAATGAGCTAAATGCTGGAGAAAAATTCTCTTGTATAGTAAAACTAAGATCATCAGGAGCTGAAGTAGAAGCCGAAGTAGAATATTTAAATGATAATAAAGCGAAAGTATTTTTATATAATGATTATTTAGCAGTAACTCCTGGACAAGCCTGCGTTATGTATCAAGGCTCTAGAGTCTTAGGTGGGGGATGGATAATTTAATTTATAGCCTTTTTATTTATGTTAAAACGTAAAAGAATCATTGCTAATTGGAAGATGAATGGAAGTAAACAATTATGTTATGATATAACAGAAGCATCAATTAAATCAATTACTAATACTTTCCCTAATTTTGATATTTTATCGCAATTAGAATTAGTTATTTGTCCTCCAACTGTATACCTTGATTTTTTTTACCAATTTTTAAATAAAATTTCTTTAGAGCTTTTTAATGATATAAATAAAAGCCCATTATCTTTAGGTGCTCAAAACTTTAGTTGTTATGAAAAAGGAGCCTATACTGGAGAAATAGGCAGTTATATGCTTAAAGAAATAGGTTGTCAATATGTCATTATTGGCCACTCTGAACGTAGAGAATTTTTTAATGAAAATGAAAAAGATATAGCTATAAAAATTTTTCAGGCATTAAAGCACTCTATAACTCCAATAATATGTATAGGCGAACCATTAGAATCATACAATAATAATTCAACTTTCACCTATTTAGATAAGCAATTGGAGTCTATTAAAAAATCTTTAGAATACTATGTAAAAGAATTTGGCAACGAATATATGGGTGCTATTATCATAGCTTATGAACCTTTGTGGGCAATTGGAACTGGAATCATCCCAGATATTAGTGTTGTAAAACAAATAGCGAGATTCATTACTTCTGTCATACCTAAAGCTGAGGTTATATATGGCGGCTCAGTAAATTTTAGTAATATCGCCCAATTTTTAAAAATCCCTGAGATTGAAGGAGTGCTAGTAGGTAACGCTAGCTTAAACTGCGATAATTGGGGAAAAATTATTCATGAAGCTATTAGTATTTTTTAAAATATTAATTATTCACATGATAAAAATATTCAGGTGTTAATTCAAAAAAGATTTTTCTAGTAAATAAACTCTCTTAAATGATATATAGTAAATCACCTTGAAACCTAGAACTGTGATGATTATGTATAATGCCGCCTTCCATAAATCTGAAAAAACTAAAAAACTTATAGAAAATATAAAATTTAAGTTATTGTTTTTGCAATTATATTCTCTAGATTTAAATACACTTGAGAAGTTTTTAGCTAATTTAAAGAAATTAGTCGTTAAAATAAAATATTGGAAAAATATACTTCTTTGGCTGACATTGTCAATGCTACTCTAATACACAATGAAATTCTATTTAATTATCATGCACTAAATTTCATTTATTACTAACTGATTAATTTTTATAGCCAACCTACTTGAGGCATTATTTTTAGCTAATTCTTTTGCGTTTATTTTATATTCTCTTATTTTATTTTGTATAAATAATTCCTCAAACGTTAAAGTTAATTTATCAGCAGTAAATTCATGTTCCTGAATCATAATAGCTGTTTTTTTCATTACTAGCCATTGAGAATTATGGTATTGATGATTATCTTTAGCTATAGCTAATGGTACTAATATAGATGGTTTGCCGCAATGTTCGATTTCTGCTATAGTAGACGCTCCGGCTCTTGCTAAAACAAGATCACAAGTGTGAAGTAATTCAGATATATTATGGAAAAATGGTTGCAAGTGGTATTCGCTTGAAACTGAGTGTTTTTCATAAGCACTATGTACTTGATTTAGTAACTCACTACGTACTTGTTGATGTATTATTATTTTTGTTTGTAAATCTATGGGTAAACGGGAAATGGCGATGGGAATAATTTCACTAAAAATTGCAGCACCTTGACTGCCACCTATAATTAATAAATTTATTTTATTAGAAAAAGTAACTTTATTCGTTACTATATAATCTGCTATATTTTGCCTTATAGGATTGCCTGATACAAAAATTTTAAAATCATACTTATCAGGGATATTTATAGTTTTTTCAAAAGATAAAGTTAAAGCTTTAGAAATAGGTAAAAAAAATCTATTAACACGTCCTAAAACTGCATTTTGTTCATGTAGAACTACAGGAATTCTTAATATAGATGCTGCTAATAAAGCTGAAAATGACGAATGTGAACCGAAGCCTGCAATTAACTTAGGCTTGTTATATAAAAGAAAATAAGACGACTTAAAAACATTTAAAGTTATATAAAAAAAATTTCTTATAACGTTAAATATCGATGAATTAGTCTTAATATTTTTCAGTAAAACAATTTTGTCTATAAATTCTAATTCAGTTTTCGATTTATTATCTTTTATATTTTTATTGTCTTGCTTATTAAAAAAAGCATAACCTCTTTCATCAGTAAACCATATTATCTTATATCTCTTAGCTAAAATTGTCGCTACTGCTTGAGCAGGGAAAATATGACCTCCGGTGCCTCCACTAGCAATGGCTATATAATCAGCTTTTTTAGATTTATCTATATGAAATTTTTTTGATTGTTTAGTTCCCATATTTATTAAATAAATAATTATTGGAATAATTTATTTTAAATAGATTTAATAAACAACAATTATATATGTTAATTAGTTTAAAATACTATAATTAGTTTAATTATTTAAACCGAATACTAAAAGCTTATTATAATTTTGGTAATGGTTATCCTGATTAGAGATATAATACTACTGAATTATTAAATATCAACTATCTTTTAAAAGGCTAAATATATCAAGTAAATTGGTAAAAATATGAATTGATTTGATATATTAATGACTTAGCTTGAGGAAGATATTTAAAATAATTCTACGATAGCATCGTACAACTTAATATAGCACTGTTAACAGAATAATTTATACAATTTAGGAATATTAAGAAGCGATGAAACTAAGAAAGATATGATCAATTTTATTAAATTTCCTACCAATCGTTTGTTTTCCTTCATTTTACAAAAAAATGTTCAATAATTGACGTTTTTGATGCAAATTGACATCATAAAAATCTTCGAGTGTTATTCACCAAGAGCTTTCTGGTAAATAAACTCGCTTAAATGTTATGATTGACCTTGCTATATGAGATAGATGTCTTCAAAAACATCTACAGCTCGGCAAATAATTTATAGCGCCTTATACCAAACCTCACAAATAACAAAACAAAAAGTTTATTTTTAGTTATACTTAATTAAGTATTCAAATTGAGGAGGAATAGATGAGCAGATTAACTCAAGCCATTAGTGATGAATTATTAAATTTATGTCAAGCTGGGCTAAAGAGGCAAGGTATAAGAGGTGAAAACGAGAGAAGATTACAAGCGATAATATCTGCCAAAACGCATGGTATTTCGCAAGTAGCGAATATATATATTATAGTCATTCCAATTGATAATTATAGAATTCAAAGGCTTGATCGATAGGAT
>CAYLWW010000031.1:0-17604 GCA_964387585.1 uncultured Candidatus Midichloriaceae bacterium | reverse complement strand
ATTAAATTTAAAACCTTATTTTATTCACGTCTGAATTACAAGGTCATTTACTATACCTTTGGTACTTTAAAAGTTGCGTTGTCAAATTTCGCGGATTTGCTGACGCTCACATATTAATATAGTCTCCACAAACTCACCACTTATTTTAACTGTTGAAATCTCTTTAGTAGATAAAATTGTTCATTAAGTTTAATTGAGATTATCTCACTTGCGACTCTTGAGCTATTTATCTTCATCATTTACAACCTAATCTTTTATTTATCCGATATATACGCATTGAATTTAGTATTACTACTATAGATGAAGTGGACATTGTTAATGCTGCTATCGCTGGATTAGTAATACCAATCATGGCTATAGGAATACAGATTAAATTATAAGATAAGGATAAAATGATATTTTCTTTCATTATTTTTATAGCTATCTTAGAAGTATTTATTACTTTTAAGATAGAATATAATGAACCTTGAAATACTACATCGGCGCAACTTTGAGCTATTTCTATAGCGCTAGAGGGTGAAATAGAGGAATGAGCAATTTTTAGAGCTGCTGAATCGTTTAATCCATCTCCTATCATTAAAGCGTGATTAGCTTTTAAGGTTTTATGATTACTTCCTTTACTACTCTTCTGTAAATTTTTTATGAAGCTATATTTTTCATTAGGAGTTAATTCATAGTAATAGTTTTTAATTCCTACTTTTTGAGCGAAGTTTTTTACTATTTCTTGTTTATCTCCAGATAAGATTAATAGATTAAATCCATCATTATATAGTTTTTTTATCACTTTAATAGCGCCTGATCTTATCTCATCACTAAATATAAAACGAATAGCTTGTTTATGCTCACTGTATTTAAACCATGTTTCTAGATATTGCGCACCTTCTTTTTCCCGTAATAACAATGTTTTAGTAGTATGATTATAGTCTGAACAAACCCATTTTTCTTTACCTAAAAGTATTATGTTATTATTCAACTTAGCTTTAATCCCCTCTCCTCTTTCTTCGTATATTTCTACTTTATTTATCATATTGCAGTTCGGTTGAAGTTCGATAATTGCTTTCCTTATCGCTTTAGATAATGGGTGCGCGCTTTTGCTAGTCAGTGTTAGTAGTATAGCTAATTCTTCCTGATTAAGTTCCGACAAAATCTGTTTATTTAGTAATATAGGTTTACCTACTGTAAGTGTCCCAGTTTTATCAAATATTATAGTATTTGTTTCGTTTATTCTTTCTAAAGCATCTGAAGTTTTTACCATAATACCATTTTTAATTAGTTCTGAGCAGGCTATAATTTGTACCATTGGAACTGCTAAACCTAAAGCACAAGGGCAAGTTATTATTAATACCGCTGAAGCATGTAGTAAGGCTACACTAAATGTTACTTTTATAAATAATAACCATATTATTAACGTGATCAATGCTAAGCTGAATACTATAGGCGTATAAAGTTTAGATGCTTTATCTGATAATTTAACATATTTTGATTTTGCTTGACCTGCTAATTCTACTAACTTAATGATGTTAGAAAGCACTGTATCTTCTGCCACTTTAAGCACTTTTATTTTTAATGGCTGCATTAGATTAATTGTACCAGCATGAACATGGCTATTAACTTTCACGTTTACAGGTATTGTTTCACCTGTAATTATACTGTTATCTATTTCGCTTTCACCATCTATTATAATCCCATCTACGGGGATTTTTTCTCCCGCGGCAACTAATGCTATATCACCTGGTTTAGCTTTTTCTATAGGGATGATACTTAAGTTACCTTGCTCGTTATATATTGATACTGAACTAACTTGGCTTAGCAGTAAATAATTACAATAACTATAGGCTTTATTGCTAACCTTTGCTTCTAGATAACGACCTATTAGTAAAGCAAAAATAAGGCTTGAAGCTGCTTCATAGTAAGTATTTTCTAAGCTTAAGTTATTTAATAATACCGAATTATTAATAGCAAACGAACTAATTAATTGTCCATAAACACTGATTAATAAAGTAATTATAGTTGCTAAAGATATCGGCACATCCATATTACTGCGTTTCTTCATCAAAGAATGAAAAGCTGAAATAAAAAATGGCATAGCCGCGTAGCATATGCCTGGTATAGTTATTAAAGCTGAAATAATATTCATAAAATCTTTAGAGTATTTGCCTATATCATTATTCCAGTCTCCAGCCCAAATACCCATGCTGATCATCATATTTTGTATCCAAATAAACCCCGCTATAGATAATCTTTTTAATAGTGATTTTTCATTTTCTATTCGCTGTTGTTCTAAATGATTAATAGAAAAAGGGAGGAGCTTATAGCCTAATTTCTCTATTAATGATACAATGTTTTTTATAAAATTGGGCTCACCTTCCCATATTAAGTGGATTTTTTTAGTTGATAAATTGATTCTTGCTTTTAATATATTTGCTTCTTGCTTCAAGGTATTTTCTATTAGCCATATGCATGAACCACACCTTATCCCTTCTACTAGTAACTGTATTTCATTGTTTTTACCATTTAATGAAACATACTCAAGATAGTTAAGCTGATTATCCATGCTATTTATAATAGTTGATGGTTTTGTATTATATATTTTACTGCAAAATTCATAGTACTTACTTAAGTTGAGTGATTTTATTATATTATGCGCTGTTTTACAACCAAGACAACAAAAAATATTGTTAGAACTATTACCACAATGTAAGCAATCTTGCATATAGCAACCTCAATTCGGAATTAGAAAGGAATAAGAGATAGAAGGTTTGGATGTGATTTGAAGCAATAAGAAGAGATTGCATCTAGAAAATACAGAAGAGCGTTCCAAATGGATCGATGCCTTGTGTGTTCTAGATCGAAACGCCCCTTGAGTACGGAGAACAGGGTTTCAACGATAGATGGTTTTCTGAGTAAAATCTTTTCGAATAATTGCATTATGGGGCTCTTTATAACTTTTTTGATTCCAGTGACCAATCTTACTGTGATTATAAATTCATTCATCTTGCTAATTTCTATCTTCTCAACAACTATATTCGATATCCCTAAGATAGAAGCTGATATACTAATGAGACTTCAAGAGTTGCTAAGAAAATGAGCAGTGAGCTTGGAAAGCCTATATTAATAGGTGAGCATAAGCGAATCCGCCAAATTTGACAACGCAAATGTTGAAATATCAAAGGTATATTGACGGTAATTGAATCGCGTCTCCCATATAACTCTGCTTAAGCAAATTATACTTCTTACTTTACACGAAATTTTGCTTTTAACAAAATTTATCAAAGAACCAATTTAGTCTATCTTAAACCAGATATCCCTAAAATTTAGCAAGCTGCCAGCCAATACCCCGTACAAAAAATGCTAGCAGCAATAGTTAACTTAGAGCTTTCTAATATCTGCCCCCACGTAATTTCTCTATTATCTGTATTTATCAGCGCAGCAATTACATCGTTACTACTATTTCTCAAAGCTTGTTGCCCTGCTTCATAGGGCACTTTATATCCTAATATATATCCTACTGAAGCACCAACGCATAATAAAGCACTGCTACATAACCATGGCTTAAAGTGCTTATAGAAGCTATATGGGTGTGTATAAGTTGGAAGTTGTTGCTGTATAGTAGATGCGTGAGTAGAATAACTTGCTATATTACTTTGGATTGCTGGATGTAATAAATTTAAAGTATGTACTACTTGCTTGGTGCTTATGCAATTTGAACAATCGCCTAATTCAAAATAATCTACAGCTATAAAATTGGGAAAAAACCCATTTGCCAAACAAGAAGCAACACGCTTCATTATATCGCTATATTTGTTCATACTACCATAATCCTTTGCTATAGATATAGGCGAAAAGTGATTAAAGACCATAAGCTTTATAGCAGTGTCAGCTGGATCTGCTCTAAAATCAGTTCTCATCTTACAACCGTTATGACCCTCTACTGAATACTCAGTCTCTTTATAATTCAATGTAGGAAATAATCCAGGATGCATTCCTGCTAAAACTCCAGCATTAGTCCCTCTTATACTTCTTTCATATTGATAATCACTGAATACAACCAATCTCTCATTTTTACTCCTCATCTCCCCAAGAGTTAGAGTTGGATCATTAGGTAGCTTACTTTTTCATAAATAACTATCTAGCCCCACAGCACGCAATAAATCATATATCTCATTGCTGGGCGCACCTTTAGTTTCTAAATGTAATGTAATAATCTCTTTAGTATGCCTGCTCATTATAGTATATAAATTTTGCAGCCATACTTCAGCTTTGTCTATTGAACGAGAGAATTTTTGATAAGGTGTTGTATCGCAACTTCCATGACACAAATATAAATCATCATGATCTTTATGAATATCAATCATAAAACTATACATACCTTACGCAAATATTTTCGGCAGGTTCATGTTTTGTTGGGCATATTTCCACCCATCCTCCCTATTTGCAAACGCGTTATGCGCTGTGAGCCATGTAGCTTCTGAGTATACCAAACCATCACTATAAGAATCTTCAAAAGCTGATTGTACAGGAATGGTGCTTAAATCATCATATGGTATTTTTATTTAGCAAAACTACGAATTTTAATATCAACTATTTTACTAGCCAGTTTGAGTATTTCATTATCAGAAACAAATAAACCTGAAACAAACTGTTGCATCTCACTTCTTATAACTTTAAATAACTCAAAATTTGGATGATAAAGGTAAAGGAAGCCAGCCATATACTTTATTCCTTCTTTATCACAGGTATCTTTACCGTCATATAATCTCATAAACTTCGAAACAAAGTCAGACATTCTCTCTAGCTGGGCTGCGTCCATTTCGTCATATTTCTTTTGTAAAATTTCAACAGAAGGATAATCTCCCTGCTGAATACCGATCAATTGACTTGCATAGTATTTAGGTATGCCCATTTTAGCTACCTCTTCATTGCTTTTGCCAGCTATTTTGCTCAAGTCTCTCGGCACATTAAACATATGGCGAGGACAATCAGGTAATATTGAAGTGTCGAAGTCAAACTGCTTCGCATCCATCTCGTTTATGTTGTCATTTATGTTGTTTATAGTACTATCTATATTAATTAAATCGTAATCCATTTTATACCTCGTAGATTTTTCTGCTATTCATATATCATGATAATAAGAAAATTCAATTTTGACAATATTTTTAAATATGCCCCATCTACTCTAGGTTTTATCATTAAAATGACTCTCAAAGAGCCAAAGTTTTTTCTCTTCTAACTCACCTTTGGCATTTACATACGATAGCAATTCTGTTTTTAACAATGCTAATCCATATTCACCATAAGTGCCTAACATAATACCTATTTTTTCATCATCATTTGAGACTATATGCTGGTTTTTTAATCTACTATGCTTTAATTCATCAAAATTTGCTAATTCTACTAAATAAACCCCCTTCCTTATTACTCCTTGGTGATAAGTTCTAGCTATGACTTCTTGCCCTATATAGCATCCTTTATTAAAGCTGATTGAATTGAATTTATCTAAACCAAGTTCTAATGGAAAAAATTTTCCTGGTATCAGATCATTTTCTAGTTCGGTTAATTTGAGATTTAAACGAGTGATATTATAATTTCTTAAAACATTATTATTTTCATTATTAATATTGTTTAACTCTGCAAATCTCACTATTCCTCTATATCCCATTTGCTCATTTCTAGGGTCTAAAAATAATTTATCCATTGCATTAATTGCATTAGATTTTTCAGCTATTACTACTGCCATATCTGCTGCTAAGTTAATAGCGACATCTGCTCTTAGTTTATATAACTTAAATTTATCTATTAAGTCATTCAGATATTCTTTAGGGCAATCTAACCAAAATTCTGAGTTATTTCCTGTAGCATGATATATAAAAAAATCGTATAATAATTTCCCTTGAGCATTAAGCATAAGAGAGTAAACTAACTTGCCTTCTTTACAAGGCGATATATCATTAGTTAATATGCCTTGTAAAAAAGCAAAACCGTCATTCCCTTTGACACTGATTACTGCTCTATTATTTAGTACAAAATATCCATTTGATAATTCAAGATTTGAATTATCAAATTTTGGTATCTGCTTATGTTGATGCACTAGTATAGAAATAGACTCAAAAAGCTCATCACTTATTCCTATACCAACTTTTGAATTATCTTTAGTATACATCATAGAAAAATATTAATACTTATTTTATTTATAATCACGCTTTTGAATTAGCTAATACATTGATTTTTTCTAGTTGTAGTGAGTTAAGAAAATCTCGTAATTCTTGGCGAGCAGCTATTACTGAAGGAGTTACCCGAACTTTTGATGTACCTGTAGCGTCATGTAGTGTCAAACCATGTAAAAACAATTCTTTAAATATTACTCTATCACCAAAGCCTGGAGCAATTCTAAATCCTAATTTCCTTGATAAACGCCGAACTGCAAAATCTACATTTCTTTTATTTAAAGCTTCTAGCGCTGATAACCTATTTCTTACTACTATCCAATCTATTTCTTTTTTATCTCTAGCAGCACGCTTAAGCTTTTGTTCAAAAAACATTGCGCTATAAATCCCTGGAGAAATCATATCTAAATTTTCTGCATTCACCTTGCCTATTAAATCTAGATCAATAAAACTATCGTTAATTGGGGTAATTACAGTATCTGCATAAGAATGAGCTAATACGCTTATTTCAGTATTGCTTCCAGGAGTATCAATAACAATAAAATCATATTCTTGCATACTATCTAATAATGAAATAAAGCCCTTTTTACTTTCTTCTGAAGTATGGTCATTTTCTTTTTGATTAGGAGAAGATAATTTAAAATGTTCGGGAATCAATAAATCTAATTGCTGAGCTTTACTTGTTTCTCTGCGATTCTCTATATATCGAGATAATGACTGTTGTCTATTATCTAAGTCAATTGAGGCTATCGTAAATCCTAAGTTCAATAAACTGATAATTGTATGCATAGCCGTAGTAGTTTTACCTGAACCGCCTTTTTCATTTCCAAAAACGATGATATGAGCCATAAAATAAATATAAAAACAAAAAATGAGTTAAAGGATTTTTCAAACCTTTAAATGAACTAAGCAAATATTTTTTATAAAAATAATTAAACAATTGCTTAAAATAAAAGATGATTTTTTAAAAAATTAAAATGACCTAATTAATTGATTTTTCAATTCATTAATAGATACTACTTCTTCTTGGCTATTTTCCATATCCTTTATTTTACAAACCTGATTACTTATTTCTTCTTCTCCTATAATTATCGCTTTTTTAACTCCGAGGCTATTAGCCCTCTGAAAGCGTTTTTTTAAAGATAAATCAAATTCCAATACGATATCTAAGCCAACTTCACGTAATTCATTAGCTAATTTAAATGCTAGAATTTCAGCTGCAGCACCTATTGGAATTATCGCTATTTTAGCTTCTACTTTATTTAACATTTTTTCTAAGTTTAAAGTTTTCATCAATTCAGCTAATCTTTCTATTCCTGCTGCAAAACCTATAGCTGGAGTTTCTGGTCCTCCCATTAATGAGATTAGGTGATCATACCTACCCCCTGCTAATACAGTTAATTTACTATCTATTTGAGCTGTAAACTCAAAAATAGTATGAGTATAATAGTCTAGCCCCCTAACCAAAAGCTTATTCAAATTATATTTAATATTATTATCTTCTAGCAATAATAAGACCTTATCATAATATTGCCGTGAAGTATTGTTTAAATAATTAATTATATTAGGAGCATTAGCAATGATTAAGGCATCATTAACATCTTTAGAATCTAATATGCGTAAAGGATTCCTTTCTAGTCTGGCTTGACTCTCATCGGATAACGAACTTTTATAATTATGGAAATAATCTACTAGAGCATCTCTGTACATTTGCCTACTTTCTTGATCACCTAAAGTATTAATTTCTAGTTCTACTAAGTGAGCTATACCTAAAGATTTTAATATAGAGTAAGCAAGTATTATAGTTTCTGCATCTGAATAAGGGGAATAAGCACCAATAAATTCACAATTAATTTGATGGAATTGCCTATATCTACCTTTTTGAGGCCTATCATGTCTGAATAAGGGGCCGTATGAGAAGAATTTTTGATGCGATTTTTGAGTTAAGCCGTTAGTTATATATGCTCTTGCTACTGATGCCGTGAACTCTGGGCGCAAAGTTAATTGATGTTTATCACGATCTAGAAAGGTATATTGTTCTTTATTAACTATATCTGAGCTAGTACCAAGAGTCGTATTAAATATTTCTGAATACTCTAATATTGGGGTTATTAGTTCGCTATATCCATAGTTTTTTGTTAATTGTTTAGCTTTCTCTATTATATAGTAATGTATTTTTAACTCTTCATCTAGCAGATCACGCATACCGCGTACTGCTCTATAATTATTTGTCATAAAATTTTTATCTCTGTTTAAGTATATAGGATAAAGCTTAAATGTTTTTTCGGATTTTATATATTTTTTATATATGTATTGCTTTAGAAAAAACTGAATATGAAGCTTCTTTAATAGCTTCGCTAAGTGTCGGATGAGCATGGGATATGCAGCTTAGATCTTCTGAGGTAGCTTTAAATTCCATTGCTAACCCTATTTCGTGAATCATCTCTCCAGCAGCAGGTGATATTATGGTAGCTCCTAGTATAGTATCAGTTTTAGCGCAGCTAATAATTTTAACAAAGCCTTCGGTACTTCTGTTTACTTTAGCCCTGCTATTAGCTAGAAACGGAAATTTACCAACTTTATATTCTATATTGCTTTGTTTTAAAATTGCCTCACTTTTACCTATTATTGCTATTTCCGGATGTGTGTAAATAACATTTGGAATAATATCGTAATTTATATATGGGCAACGATCAGCTATAATTTCTGCTACTGCTACCCCTTCTTCAGAAGCTTTATGCGCTAGCATAGGCCCTTCCACCACATCTCCTATAGCATAAATATTGCTTACATTAGTATTAAAGTTACCATTAATTATTACTTGTCCTTTGCTATTAAGTGATACTCCAATTTTATCTAAATCTAAATGCTCTGTATTAGCTTTTCTGCCTACAGCTACTAGTACTACATCGCAACTTATTTTGTTATTTTGCTCTACATTTTTCTTTTCATTAAGTAAGTTATACTTAATTTCAACTTCACTTTTTCCATTAGAGGCATCATTAACTATAGTTGCATTCATTACTTGTGCGCCTAAAATAAATTCTATCCCCTGCTTTGTTAAGATTTTCTGTACTTCTTTTGAAACATCATCATCAGCTCCTGCTAGCACTTTATCAGAATACTCTATTATAGTTACTTTACTCCCTAAACGAGACCATACCGACCCCATCTCTAAACCTATAACTCCCGCACCTATTATCACCATACTATCTGGTATTGAGCTTAAACTAAGAGCGCCTGTGGATGATAGTATAAATTTTTCATCTATTATAATTCCAGGTAAAGAAGACACTTGTGAACCGGTAGCAATAATAGAATGCTGTGCATTTACAGTAACTTTATTGTTAGGATCATTTAGTTGAGTTACTTCTATATTATGATGATCTATAAATTTTGCTTTTCCTTGTAAATACTGTACACCATTCTTTTTAAACAAACCTTTAATTCCTGATCCTAGCTCATTGATAACCTTTTGCTTTAAATCCATCATTTGACTTAAATTTACTTTAAGAGCACCAGTTTCTATACCATATTTGCTAAATTCATTCTTAGCTTCGAAATATTTATGACTAGCTTGTAGTAAAGTTTTAGAGGGTATGCAACCTACATTCATACATGTACCGCCAGGCATTTCTTTATCATCTATACATATAACGCTTTTGCCTAGTTGAGCTAGCTTTATTGCAGCTACGTATCCTGCGGGTCCAGCTCCTATCACCGCTACATCTATTTGTCTATTTTCCATTTTTCGTTAATCTTTTTAGTTAATTTGGTTTAAATTTTAGCATAATAGTTAACAAATAATCATCATTAGAATGAAATTATACTATTTTTAAGCTCTTGTTTTTACCTTTTGCTAATTTATGAAATTCGCACTCAATACAACGATATTCATCAATATAACACGTTACTTCTAATACAATACTATGATTTTTCATTTTGCCTTGGGGCAATTTGTAATTATCTAAAACAGTTCTTTCATGTTTATGAAAACTCCAATAATTTTTACAACGAGGGCAATAAAATGTTAATAAAAAAATTAAGAATAGTCCTAAAAACACAAAAAACCCTATACTTAAACTATAAAAGCTTAAAAGCTTAAGCCATTCATAGTTTAACGGCTCTTTTATAAAAAATCTCCAATACAATATAGGAATGCTTAAAGCAAACAATAAGCTTATCGCTAAAGCTTTATTTACGCTTAAGTGTAGTATTCTTCTTTTTGAGAACTGCATACTTTATTTACTTTTATTAAGCAAATTTATTATTTATTTTTTTAAGTTACATATCTAATAAAATTTTTTCAGGAGATTCTAGTAATCCTTTGATTTTAGCTAAGAATTGTACTGATTCCTTACCATCTACGATACGATGATCATACGATAAAGCTACATACATCATAGGTCTGATTACTATTTGATTATCGACTACTACAGGACGCTGTACAATATTATGCATCCCTAATATAGCTGATTGAGGAGGGTTAATTATAGGAGTAGATAGCAAAGAACCATATATTCCACCATTAGTGATGCTAAATGTTCCACCACTCATATCTGCCATAGTTAACTTATTTTCACGAGCTAATGTTCCCAAACGACTAATCTCTTTTTCTACTTCTGCAAAAGATAATTTATCTACATTACGAATTATAGGCACCACCAACCCGTTATCAGTTCCTACTGCTACCCCTATATCATAGTAATGTTTATAAATAATGCTTTCTCCTTCGATTTCAGAGTTCACAACGGGAAAAGCCTTTAAAGCTGATACTGCAGCTTTAATAAAAAACGACATAAAACCAAGTTTGATACTATGCTGTTTTTGAAAATCATTTTGATAAGATTGGCGAATTTCTATTATTTTTGAAAGGTCTATTTCATTAAAAGTAGTTAATATTGCAGCAGTATTTTGCGAATCCTTAAGGCGTTTAGCTATGGTTTTACGCAATCTGGTCATTTCTACTTTTTCTTCTCTTTTTCCCTCCACTTTTAAGCTCTGCATAGTGTAATTTGCGTTATTTACCAATTGAGGAGCGGTTAATTGCCTGGTATCCATGGCAACTTTACTAGCATCTGATTTTGTTATTCTACCTTCTTTACCAGTACCCACTATGTTATTAACATCTAATTTAAACTCATTTATTACCTTGGTTGCTGAAGGTGAAGGATGAGCTACATGCTTTTCATTCCCACAATGAGCTGTAATAGAAGATGAAGAAGCAAGATCATTATCTTGTTTCGTAGTAGTAGTATTATTTTCTACTAAATTCTTTTGTTCTTTATTACTATCTGTATTTTTACTACTACTTGCTGCTTCTCCTTCTATATAACCTAATATAGTTCCAATAGTAACGCTTTTACCTTGAGGGGAAGTTATTTCTTTCAATACTCCGCCATTAGGAGCGCTAACCTCTAAAGTCACTTTATCCGTTTCAAGTTCTACTAATATTTCATCAGTTTTAACCATGTCACCGGGTTTTTTATACCATTTCGCTACCGTTGCTTCGGTTACTGATTCTCCTAATGCTGGTACTTTTATTTCTGTTAGCATGTTACCTCTTTTGATTTAATAATAAGTTAGTTAAGTAATTAAGTTAAAGTGTTTAAAATTTAAGATATTTTATGATATTTTTCACTATTAATATTCTAAAGCTTCTTTTAAGAAGCTTTCTTGTTCCGTTACATGCACTTTATTATATCCTACAGCTGGAGAAGCTGATTCCAACCGCCCTACATATTTTAATTCTCGATCTATATGTTTTATATCTTTTAATATATCGTTTATATAAAAAGAAATAAATTGAAATGCTCCCATGTTATAGTGCTCTTCTTGGCACCATATGATACTAGCATTAGGATAACGTAAAAAAACTTCCTTTACTTGTTCTTTTGGAAATGGGTAAAGTTGTTCTAATCTTAGTAGTAAAATTTCTTGTTTTTTGATACTTGCTAATTTTTCATATAAATCATAGTAAACTTTACCGCTGCAGATTATGATTTTTTTAATATCTTTATTAGAATTATCGCTAATCTTATCAACAATTAATGGATTAAAGTGAGTTGATTCCACCATTTCGCTGAAGTTAGAGACAGCCAATTTATGACGTAATAATGATTTAGGAGTCATTATTACTAAAGGTTTACGGTACTTTTGATGCATTTGCTTGCGTAAAAGGTGGAAAAACGATGCCGGGGTGGTGCAATTACAAACTTGAATATTATTGTTAGCACATAGTTGCAAGAAGCGTTCTAATCTAGCTGAACTATGTTCAGGCCCTTGACCTTCATAACCATGAGGCAGTAACATTACTAAACCACTCATACGTAGCCATTTTGCTTCACCAGACGCTATATACTGATCAATAATAACCTGAGCGCCATTAGCAAAATCTCCAAATTGAGCTTCCCAAATTACTAATGATTCCGGAGAGGAAAAGCTATAACCATATTCAAAACCTAACACTGCTAATTCAGATAAGTTACTGTTATGAATTTTAATTTTAGCTTTTTGATTCTCGTAAATATTATTAAGGGGTATATACTTTTTTTCATTTACTTGGTCTGTCCATACTGCGTGACGGTGAGAAAAAGTTCCACGCTCCACATCTTGACCAGTAAAACGTATATTATATCCTTCACTTAATAAAGATGCGAATGCTAAACTTTCAGCTGTGCCCCAGTCTATTCCACTTTCTGACTCTATAGCTTTTTCTCTGGCTTCTAGCTGTCGTTTTATTTTACTATTGATATCAAAATTAGATGGAACATTACATAATTTTTTGCTTAAATCTTTTAATTCAGCAAGTTTTATTCCAGTTTTGGGAATTGAGTTTGAGTCAATATTACTATTAGTTTGTGAATATTTATCCCAATTACCTTTACTTATCTTAGGAGGGTTTAGTTTTTGATTCTTGGCTAATTCATATTCTCCATCTAATAAATTCTTTAATTCAATTTGCTTTTCTATGAACTTATCTTGGCTTAATATCCCCTGCTCTATTAGATGATTAGCATAAAGTTTAGGTGTACTTAACCACTCTTTATCGTTGATTTTACTATACATTTTAGGCTGGGTGAAATAAGGTTCATCACCTTCATTATGACCATATTTACGATATCCTACTACATCCAAGAAAATATCTTTTTTAAATTTTTCTCTATATCTTACTGCTAATTTTGTAGCATAAATAACAGCTTCGACGTCCTCTCCACTAACATGTATGATAGGAGCATTGATGGATTTAGCTATATCTGTACAGTATAAACCAAATCTAGAGCTAGTAGGATTGGTAGTAAAGCCCACTTGATTATTGATTACTATATGTAATGCACCCCCTACTTTATAAGCATTTAGTTGGCTTAGCATCAATGATTCCATAACCGAACCTTGACCAATGACTGAAGAATCACCATGTACTAGTATAGGGATTACAGAATTGTAATGATCTATTTCATTATTTAATAAATCTTGTTTTGCTTTAACCCTCCCTAGCACTACTGGATTAACAGTTTCTAAATGGGAGGGATTAGGAGTTAAAGATAAATGTATTGGATTGCCATTAATCACCTTATCACATGAGATTCCTACGTGGTATTTTACATCTCCTGGTAAAATATTGATATCAGTTATAGTCCCTAAAAATTCGGCTAGCATACTGCTATAAGGTTTTTCCATTATCTTAGTTAAAGTACTTAACCTTCCACGATGCGCCATCCCTATTACAATATCTTTAGCTCCTATAGCAGATAATTCAGATATTGCAGTGATAATAGCGGCTATACTACTTTCGCTTCCTTCTATAGAAAATCTTTTTGCACCTGGAAACTTAGTATGTAGATAATTCTCAAATGTTTCTACCTCAACTATATCAAATAGAGCTTTTAGCTTTTCTTCTTTATCTATTTCTATAAAGCCCAAATTTTGCTCTATATTTTCAATAAACCATTCTCTTTCTTCAGTATTGAGTATATGATAAAATTCATACCCTATTCTAGAACTATAGCTTTTTTTTAGTAAATTTATTACATCACCTACTGTAGCTTGATTTAAATTAAAGACATTATTTAATACTACTGGTTCACTTAACTCAGACTCACTTATACCATAATTCTTATAGTTTAAACTATGCTGCTGCTTTATTGAAGATAGCTTAAGTGGATCAAGCTTTACTTCCATATGCCCCATTTCTCTATAAGCTGTGACTAAACTATTCACCGCTATAGATCTTTTGATAGATGCTATCTTATCGTCAACTTCACTGTGCCAGACTTGTTCTTTAATGCTGCTTAGGTTAGTTACATTACTTAATGACGCATTACTATTATTATCGATATTGTTACTACAAGTAGGATTAGGGTTATGTGATAATTTAGAGTCACACGCTTTTTCTTCAGAAAATATTTCATGCCAAGAAGCATCTATTGATTTAGGATTAGCTAAATATTGCTTATATAGATTTTCAATAAAATTAGCATTTGAGCCAAATAGATAAGTGCTATCTTTAAAGTTGTTCATTTTTATAAAAAGCTTTATAGAAGGGTTGTTTAAATAATTACTTGCTTATCTTAAAAAGAAAAATTTATAAAAGCAATGTTAGCTTTTAAATTTAGAGTATATTTTTGTTATAACTTAAGTTATACTGTTTGACGATAAATAATAACCTTTTCAATATAATTGCTTTAAGTAACTTTATTAGATCGATATCTAATATACCTTTAATACATAAAGGCTTGGTTTTTCACTCGTAGGTTTATGCGGGAATTATAGGCATCGCTCTTCCTTAATACCAGTTCTTTATTTCTAATAGGTATGTTTGTTAAATAAATTTTGTATGCACTAATAAAATAATTAAAATTTCAATTTATATATGTCATTAAGCTTAGAGCAGTTTTGTCAGCAAAAAGGCATAAAACTCACTTCCCATCGTAGAGTTATAGCAAAAGTAATATTAGATTCTGAAGATCATCCTGACGTTGAGGATATATACATAAGATCTAATAAAATCGATAAACGAATCAGCCTAGCTACTGTTTATCGAACTCTTAATTTATTTGAAAGCTATGGGATAATAAGGAAATTAGAACTTGGTGGAGGAAAAGCTAGATATGAAATTTTTAATGGAGAATATTGCCATCATCATCTTATTGATATAAAAAATGGTAATATAATAGAATTTTTTGAACCAGGATTAGAAGTTATTAAAAATTCTATAGCTAAAAAATTAGGTTATAAGGTATTAGATTATAAGTTTGAATTATATGGCATACCTAATGATAAAACAGAAGAAGAGTAATGGTATAATTTTTTAAAAAGTTATTAATAATTAAATTTTAGTTCAATATAGTGAATAGTCCTTTAGAGCAATTTAGAATAAAAAATATTTTTCCTATAAATTTAGGAAATTTAGATATTTCCTTTACTAACTCTGCATTAATGATGTTTTTATCATTATCGGTAATGGTACTTTTTTCAGTATTAGTACTACTAGCTAATCGCAGAGCTTTTAGCAATAACATAGTACTCAAAAGAATTGCTGTTGCTGGGGAATATATTTATGAAATGGTTAATGGAGTAGTAGTTAGTAGTGTAGGAGATTCAGCAAAACGCTTTCTCCCTTTCATTTTTACTTTATATAGCTTTATACTGTCTTGTAATTTATTAGGCATGTTTCCCGGTAGCTTTACTGTTACTAGTCACATTATTGTGACTTTTGCCATCGCCGCATTTATATTTATAGCTGTAACTTTAATTGGTTTTATTAAGCATGGATTTTCTTATCTTTCTATATTGCTACCTAAAGGCACTCCAAAAATCTTAATGCCCCTAATGTTCATTATAGAATTTTTCGCTTATCTCTCTAGACCGGTAAGTTTATCGTTACGTTTGGCTGCAAATATGACAGCAGGTCATATCGTACTTAAAGTTATAGCTTCTTTAGTAATTTTGGCGGGTTTAGCTGGAATATTTCCTTTTGCGTTGCTTGTTATACTTACTGGTTTTGAAATATTTATTTCTATATTACAGGCTTATATATTTACCGTATTAACCTGCGTTTATCTCAATGATGCTTTGAATATGCATTAGTATTATTTCTACGTTATGGCACAAAAATGGCTCAAATCGAAGATTGGTTAATACAAAATCTTTCTGTAGTGGACAGCACCCAAAAATATGCCAAATCATTAATTAACAATAATAATGCCAATCATGCTACAGTTATAATAGCAGAACAGCAAAACGATGGTTATGGGCGCTACAACAATAGAAGATGGGTAGCTAGAAAGGGCGATATCTCTATTACTTTAATTTTAAGATTATCTAATATTAAGAAATTTTTTCCTGAACTACTCTTATCTCAAGTTTCTTATTTAACTGCAGTATCAATAGGCCAAAGTATATTGACTTTTTTTCCTGAAATAATGATGAGTTATAAATGGGTTAATGATATTTTAATAAATAATCGGAAGCTTGGAGGTATATTACTAGAGCAAGTTAATAGTGAGTTTTTACTAGCAGGAATAGGGATAAATTTAGTATCCAAAGCTGAGTTAGCTGAGTTAAATGGCATAAGCTTATCATGCCTTAATTACAAATTGAGTAAAAATGAACTAATAAATGAGATATTAAAAAATTTTAAGTATTATTATAATCATTGGCTGACTTATGGCTTCTCTCCAATACGTTATTTATGGCTTAAGCATAGCGCTTATTTAGGAAAATTAATTCAGTTAACTTATAATCAAAATATAATTAAAGGGATATTTGAAGGGATAGATGAAGATGGAGCGTTATTGTTAAAAGAATTTAATGCTACTACCTATATCAAGCATAAAATATATGCTGCAGACAATTTCTCTATTTGTTCATAATTTACTTTAAAATTTCTAATAATAAATTTATTTTATAAGCAAAATAAAAATAAGTTAAGGAGAAAAAGAAGTGGAAAAATCTTTATTTATCATAAAGATACATAAGTTATCAAAAGCTAAAAACAACATAAATTAATAAAAATTTCAATAATCTAAAAACCTTATAGACATTAGCGAAATATCCTGTTATAAACTCTAATATATGGTTTTATTACTAAGTTCCTCGGTAGCTCAGTGGTAGAGCAAGCGGCTGTTAACCGCTTGGTCGCTGGTTCGAATCCGGCCCGGGGAGCCATCATCACATCAAGCCTTTGTTCATCTTTATTCGTATCTGCATCCTTGCTTATTAATATAAAGATCAATTAGCAGCAAAACTTTTGATTTTTCCCTGATCCCCAATTTGATATATAGATTTCAAAAGATCGTCAGTTAATTATAGCTGTATATGATTTATGCTTTGCTTTCTGTTTCCCATCAACTCTTTATGCTAGAAAATATAGCGTCGTCATAAATATAGTCATTCCAATTGATAATTATAGAATTCAAAGGCTTGATCGATAGGATAT
>CAYLWW010000030.1:0-17886 GCA_964387585.1 uncultured Candidatus Midichloriaceae bacterium | reverse complement strand
ATCTAGAAATAGTGATTATTTAAAAGGTATAGTCATTCCAATTGACATTAATATGAATAATTGATATAAATAAGCGATGTTATATTCATTAGATTTACGTAAAAAAGTTGACTTTAAAAAAATGCAGTAATTATAATCCTCTGATTGTCTAATACATATTTCACTAATTTTATACTATCCTTTGCTGCTTTCTCATAAACATTATCGATAATTTATATTCTCTTAAAAAATAGAGGAATAATTTAGAAAATTTATAACTATCGAATGCTCGATTTAATAGCTATGTATTTAAAGCTTCAATTGCTATTTAATAGATTATTAAATTATTCGTTATTAATATGATTTTTAGCCGATAGGATTACTTTTTACTATTTAAAAAAGCAGTTGTAAAAATGCCCAGCGATGAGTAATGCATCAAATCCACCTAAAGATTTGGTACATTACTCATCGCTGGTATAAGATTGATTTTATAATATAACTTCTATCTCTGGTTGTGATATAGTATCTTAAATCTAAAAAGACACCAACCTCTAAACTAGAAGTTAAATTCTCTAATACATATTAATATATTTTCTATATATCATTATCTTCAGCTTTCAAGATAGTTTCTAACCAAACCTTATGTCTTCTTTCATCCTCTAATCCTTTAATTAATACCTCACCTAACGCTTCATCTTTCTGAGAATGATTATTCATACGCTCATAAGCTATATTGGTATCATCTTCAGTGTGAGATATAGCTTTTAATATAGCCTTATCACCTATTAATCCACCTATAGCAACCTTACCTATAGATATTAACTGTGTTCCACTAGGTCCATTAGGAACAGGTTCATTTTTAGAGGATAAATATTTTGAAAGTTCACTTATGTGTCTGTCATGATCTTTTTTATTATTATTCAGTCCTTCAGAATACTTAGCATCCTCTATACGATTAATTGCCGCTTCATATGTTTCTAAAGCCTCATACTCTAGCTCAATTAATTTCCTTTACAGCTTTGATAAAATCATTTTGTGTGCCTACTAAAGTAACCATAAAAAGCCTCTTAATTTTACTTTTGATTAAAAAATCTCAAAGAGATGAATAAGTCGAATAAGTCATATTTATGCAAAATGCGATTATAACATAGTGTAATAATTGATATAATTACACTTATTCAATTATTAAAAATAACTTAATCACTTATACTCTGTAAACTACAGATATACCTATTGTATCTTTGATATAAGCTAAAGTAAAGCGTGCACAATTTAGCTTATATTAACATTATATAGTATTAACTTGTGTTATTTGAGGGGAAAATTTAGAAGAGAATGCATAATTAATTAAACTAGAACCCTTCCAGCTTACTTATGTATGTAATAATATTTATGAAGTAGCTAACTTGTTTATGCAACTGGTGGGCGGTAGTGGGCTCGAACCACCGACCTCTACGATGTCAACGTAACGCTCTAACCAACTGAGCTAACCGCCCTTTATTGTAAGCTTTTTTATTTTTTTTAAAAAGCTAAACTTGACACCTGTGTATATACAATATGCTGCAATAAGGCAATAAGTTTTTAAAGATTGAAAAGAGTATTTTCTAATATAATTTTTTATAAATTAGTTATGATAATTCAGAATATAATCTTTTTAATTGTTTGAGACATTGCTCTATTAAAATAAAAACGATTATACTATAAACATATGAATTTTAGTGAAATTAACAATAAATTCTCTCAATTAGCAACAAGTTGGGAAGAATTCAAAAAAATTAATGATCGTCGTTGCGAAGAAATTACTTTAAAAGGATCAGTTGATCCTTTGACTTTAGTTCAATTAGAAAGAATTAACGGCACTATTAACGATAACCAAGATAAACTAAAATCTCTTCTTGGTAGCATTGGCAAAGTACTAAATAGGCCTCTAATAGAAACTAAATCTTTCGATTCTAAAAATTATTATAATAATTTTGATAGTTCTCATGTCATCCCTTCTCCTTTATGCGATAATAGTAATAATCAAAACCATAATTCTCGGTTAGAAATTGAATACAAAAATGCTTTTTACCAATATTTAAAAAAAGGAACAGAAACTAAACTAGCTGAAATCGAAAAAAAATCAGCTTTTAATGGTAATAGTAAAAATGATTTTGGTTATTCAATCACTAACCAAATGTATAATCACATAGATAATTCATTGCAAAATCTATGCCCTATGCGTAAGCTTGCTAATGTCATAACGCTTTCCACTGATGCTTTAGAATTATTAGATGAAAAAGAACTATTAACAGTAGGTTGGTCAGATGAAGGGCTATCTGCATCTGAGAATTCACCAGCAGTGCAATTTGTTAAGCACATTATTCCTGTGCACGAACTTTATGCTCAACCTAAAGCAACTCAAAAGTTAATTGATGATCCTAGAATTGATATAGAAAAGTGGCTTGCAGATAGATTAGTAGAAGCATTTTATCAAAAAGAAAATTCTGCTTTTATTAATGGAGATGGAGTAAACAAACCTAAAGGCATCCTTAGCATTAATAACGATCTCAATCAAATTGTGTGCAAAACAGAAGAAGGGATAAGTGCTGAAAATTTAATAAAGCTTTATTATAGTTTGCCTGATAAATATGCGGCTAATGCAAAATTTTTAATGAGCAGAGCCTCAGTACAAGCTATTAGGATGCTGAAAGATAATAATAGTGGGCGTTATTTATGGCAACCTACGTTAAGTAGCTCAGATAATGATAAGTTATTAGATTCAGAAATAGTTATTTCAGCTGATATGCCTAACTTAGTTTCTGGAGCATCACCAATAGTATTTGCTGATTTCAAAAGAGCTTACCATATAGTAGATCGCGAAGGTATAAGAATATTGCGTGACCCATTTACACATAAACCATTCGTTAAGTTTTATTCCACTAAGCGGGTAGGTGGAGATATAGTTGACCATAACGCAATTAGAGTGTTGAAGCTTTTAGATTAGTGAAAAACCAACTAAAAATTAACAATAGAATTTTATATATACCAAGGAGACTTCAATATTTGCTAGAAAAATGAGCGAGTAGCTTGGAAAGCCTATATTAATTGTGAGCGTCAGCGAAATTGCCAAATTTGACAACGCAAATGTTGAAGTATCGAAGGTATACCTAGTAGCAAATAAAGATTTGGTCAGTCACTCTTAGCTCATGTGAGATTATTTACACTTAACTTCTAGTTCCTGCCACTTCTTCTTTCTAAGAGGCGTAGATAATAACTAACTTATATAAAAATTTCCGAATCAAATGCCTATATATTCTTTAAATTGCTTATTGCCCCCTATCACTCTACCGATAGAGCTTATCGAAGTAAAAAATTTTTTACATTTAGATCATGATGATGAAGATGAAACTTTATGCACTTTAATTCAAGCTGCTGTAAGAAAATTTGAAACTTATACTAAAAAGGCGGTAATGGCTCAGCAATGGAGAATTACTTATTATCAAGTTACAGGAGAGAGTATTAACTTACCTATTAAACCTGCAATTGATATAGTGAAAGTGGAAGGAATAAATTGGAATAATAGTTGGCGAGTTATAAGCTCTGAGTCGTATGTATTAGAAGAAAATTCCTTATATTTTAATACTATTTCGTATTATCATCGTTTTAGAATAACTTATAATGCCGGTATGGCCAATAGTTCTCTAGATGTTCCTCCTGATATCAAAGCTGCTTTGCTTGAGCATATAGGCCATTTGTATGAACATCGTGGTAATACAGATTCAGCAGCTACTTTCCCTATGGTGAAGTATGATCAATTTCGCTCCGTTAACATGATCTAATTTTCATTTCATGTTTAAATTGCTAGTAAATAAAAGTAATTAGATAATTAAAGGTTTAATATAATGATAAATTATTATCAACGCAAAATAAGCTATGCATATCTTAATAAACGATTAGCTATAGAATCTGCTGATGAAATAAATGATGATTTGGGCGGTAAAGTTCTAGTTTGGCGCCAATTGATTACATTATGGGCATTCTTCGAACAACTCAGTGATAGCTGGGAAGTGATTTCTAAGCGATTTTATAACAATAGCAGATATTTGATAGCGATACGAAGTACTAAATTTATACAAACAAAATTAATAAGTGCTAAAATAAAATATGAGAATCTACGATTTAAATATAGAAACAGACTTTTCACTCCAGAATTGATAAATCTGGATACTAAAAAGTCGTTATTTTTTATTAAAGCGGCAGAAATATTATAGCCAATATTCCTTTGATATTTCAAGATTTGCTTCATCAAATTTTGAAATATCCTTAGCAACTGTTGCACTCTACTTGGTATACCAAGCCTTTATTTCTAAAAGATATATAAACTGATGATAATTATAAAAGAACAATGGATTTTAACATAATTTTGCAAAAAGCAATAATTAGTTTATTAAGTAATGATAATAAACTTACAAATATAGTTGAAGGTATTTATAGTCACGTATCAAGTAATACACCCTATCCTTATATTAAATTCGATGAGATTAGATTAGATAGCTTAAATTTAGGGTATAAAGATAATTATAAGTATCAATTTCATTTAAAAGTATTTAGTAATGATTTGAGTAACAAGGAATGTCTTGATATTTTGCATAGAATGAAGATGCTAATTAAAAATTACCAATTCAACATAAAAAGTGATAAGTCTTATATTATCTTGACTTCATCTATAAATATAAAAGATATCAGAGTCAAACAACTAAAAGAATCACTAATATGGGAAGGAGAATTAACAGCAAGTACATATATTTCTTGCACTAAGCTATAAGTTAAATAAACTTAAGTTATAATTATTAAAAATTTTAATTAATTGATATGCCAGATATAAAAAGGTTAATATCGCAAAATAATAGTGCTAGCTATGAATATTTCATAGAAGATGTATATGAAGCTGGCATCATTTTAACTGGAACCGAAGTAAAATCATTACGTCGTAATAATGGTAGTCTAAAAGAGTCTCATGCTGATATAGAGGTTGATGCAGCATACATCTATAACTTGCATATTCCAGAGTATACAGAGGCTAACCGATTTAATCATTATCCTAAACGACCAAGAAAGTTATTACTCCATAAAAAAGAAATAAAAAAACTTATAGGTGCTGTGAAAAAAAAGGGAGCTACTCTGATTCCCTTAAAAATTTACTTTAATTCTCGTAATTTGGTTAAATTATCCTTAGCACTAGCTATAGGTAAAAAAAAGCATGACAAGAGGCAAGCTATTAAAGAACGAGAGTGGAAGCGTGATAAAGAGAGATTGCTGAAAAATCAGTAGCAAAATGGCTATTATTTTATTACTAACTCTTGATTTAGATGCTTAGTTACTGAAACCATATTGTCATAAAATTTATTAAACACTGTAAAAGCGGAATTTTACAACAAGCGAATTCTGCATGGGGATTTTATTGTTCTTTTATTAACATAATTATCATAAATTTACATGCCTTTTGGCTTTGTAAGTAATAGATTTTTCTAACAATCAATCAATAATTATATTAACTGTAATGAATTTGTATAAAATAAAAGATTATGAATTACGATACCAAGCTATACACCAGCAATGATATAACAGTAGAGATTTTAACTAAAGGTAAATCACTTTTGATAAATGATCTATCTTTAATGAACATAAATATTACTAATTGTTTACTAGAAAAAAATAGTATAGGCAATTTTGGTCAAAGCCTATTACCTAAATTCGAATCTCAAAAAATTACCCTCTCTTTGGCAATATTAAATTTATCTAATTGTAAAGGATTAGCTAGATGGAAATATGCCTCTATCAATTGCATTGCTGATGAGCATAAAATTAGCTTTGATAACAATTTTAAAATTCAAGGACTGTTTTATATACATAAACTTAACATTGATTTGCAAGCTGCGGAATTACAAAAATTTAATGTGTCGTTAAGTAGTACGGGTAATATAAAATATTTATAAATCAAATGTAAAACTTAAAAAATATTTAACTGATTAATGCAATATGATAAACGATAAAGATAATATAAATAATCCATTTGGAAAAAATAATACTTTAACAAAGTGTAAAATAAAAAAAAGGAAGAAAAAAAATATAATATCCAAACTCAAAGATATTATTTTAAATCTAAAAAATGAAATAAACAAAATTACAAATTCCTTCCATTATACAATAAAAAACTATCAAAAAAAACTCTCTGAAGAAATTGAATATAGTTCAAAGTATAATGAGCATTCATTTAAATTATTCTACGCTAAGATGACCCATTGGTTCCTAGCTATAATTGTTCTACAGCTTATTAATAACGGCGTAGGAATAATCAATTTATGGAATCCAAATTATAAATGCTAACAATTTTAACTTTTTTATTTAATTCTTTTATTTTATTTAAAATTCTAATAATACTGAGACTATCATAACAAAATAAAAGTTTATTTTTTAGCCTTATTAATTATGGTTAATTAATCTCTGTAACCTGTTTTATTAATTACAATTATGACGATAGAAGTTATCACTTTCGGCTGTAGGCTTAACTCTTATGAAAGTGAAATTATAAGAAAACATGCTGATGATGCTGGGTTATCAAACACGGTAATAATAAATAGTTGCGCAGTGACTAGTGAAGCAGAAAGGCAATTAAGACAGGTAATAAGAAAAGTAAAGAATGAAACTCCAGATAAAAAAATCATTATTACTGGCTGTGCTGCTCAGATTAATAGCGAGCTTTATGCCTCGATGCCAGAAGTCGATAGAGTAATGGGTAATGTTGAAAAACTTAAATTGGATTACTACTTAGATGCTTCAGAAGGGTTTAAGGAACAATTAGGAGGAGCGCTTCCTAAAGATAAGGTGGTAGTTAGTGATATAATGTCTATTAAAGCAATTGAAAAGCAGAGCATTGCCAAATACCACAATAAAGCTAAAGCTTATCTGCAAGTACAAAATGGGTGTAATCATAGGTGTACTTTTTGCATTATTCCTTATGGAAGGGGTAATAGTCGTAGTATACCTATAGGAGAAATAGTTGAAAAAGCTCAGGGTCTAGTAGATTTAGGTTATAACGAAATAGTGTTAACAGGGGTAGATATAACAGATTATGGATTGGATCTTCCTGGTCAGCCTACATTGGGCCAAATGATAAAGAGGTTATTAAAGTTAGTAACTAATTTACCAAGGCTTAGATTATCTTCAATAGATGTTGCAGAGATAGATAATCATATACTAGACCTAATTGCAAATGAACCGAGATTTATGCCTCATTTGCATTTAAGTTTACAATCAGGTGATGCTTTAATCCTAAAGCGTATGAAACGTCGACATAATCCTAAGCAAGTGTTGGAGTTTTGCAGTCTAGCTCGTTCTCTAAGGCCAGAAATAGCGTTTGGAGCTGATATCATAGCTGGTTTTCCTACTGAAGATGAGGTTATGTTTGATAATACTTATAAACTACTTATAGAAGCTGAGATTTGTCATTTACATGTATTTCCTTATTCAGAGAGATCTGGAACTCCAGCTTCTCGCATGCCCCCTGTGCCTAAGGAAATCAGAAAAAGTCGTGCTCGTCAATTAAGACAACTGGGACAAAATTTACTAGAATGTCATTATAAAAAGAAATTAGGCAAATTAGTGAATGTATTGATCGAAGATAATTATTCAGGAAGGGATGAAGATTATAGCCTTATTAAGTTAAATATCCCTAATTCTTCTAACCCTAATGAATTGAATGAAGAGATAATTATAGGAAATATAGTTAATGCTAAAGTTAGTGATTTAGTTGATAATTTTTTAATAGCTGAAGCCATTAATAAAAAATTATAAAAAATTTCTTATTAATTCATATTTATTTTGTTAATCGTTGTGCTATAATTTTTATATAGGACAAATTTTAAGGAGTAAGCGTGGAAAATTTTAACTTTGATAAAGCTATCAAAGAAGTTAATGATTTATTGTACAATGATAATTCTTTTGTATCTAGTTTAAAAGAAATTGCTCAAGCTAATGGATTAACTAACTTCAATAATTTAACTATAAATAGCAATCAGCTCAATCGTGATAATAGTAATAGTATAAATCCAGAAAAATCTAATAACACAGAAATAATAGGTCCAGCAGGATTATCTAAAATTTCAGAATTATCTTCTAACTTACATTCTTCATCAAAATTGCTGGGAGAGCTATCTAATTATAGCAATCAACTATTAGATAATAAAAGAGACTTTGGTGATTTGCTAAAAGAAGGCCCACGTAATGCAGCGGAGCAAAAGCTGCTTGATACTGCTAAGAATTTTATGAGTGGAAGTGAATTAGAGGAAAACGCCCGTAAAGGAGTCACTGTAGGAAGTGTAATTACCAAAGTTCAAGATAAAGCTAATGATTACTTAAATTCCATGATGGCTAATAATAATATTGAAGAGAAAAAATTACTAGAACAAACTAAGGAAGCTAAAAAACGAGATGGTATAGATGATGATAGAAAACAAGTTAATTTAGGAGAATCATTTGGAATATTAGCTAAGTTATGTGAATTAATTGCTGAAGCTTTAGATAAAAAAACTAAAGAGCTTACTAATACTAAAGATTCTAAAGAAAAAAGTGACAGTATATTCAAACAAGTAGGGGATGCAGATGTGAAAGCTCCTAGAGTAGATCAAGACTATGAAAAAAGTTTAACTAAAAAAAGCTTAGAACGAGCTTAAATTAACCTAACTTTCCAATAATAACTAAAAGAGAGATATTTATGCGAGATAGCGAAAACAATAATACAATTGAGATGCAGAATCTTAATCCAGAAAACAATGGAGAACAACAGCAAGCAAAAGTAGAAGGTCTGGCTAAGCAACAAGAACAACAGCAAGAGCAAGAAAAATTTTTCACCTCTATTATTAGCTCTATTGATACAGGTAATTTTGAGCTAATTGATAGTAGTTTAGAGAGTGAAAATTCGCTACTTTCTTCGCTTCCTCTTGCTAAAAGGCAAGAGCTAACTAATAGAGCTTATATTAGAATGTTGGCTCTAGCAGATGAGTTAGAAGAATTAACAGTAAGTTCTGCTAACGCAAATCAAGAAAATGTGAACCAACAAAAATCTGTCGAAGTTGAAACAACAGAAGAAGAGTTAAAAAATGCATTAAAAGTAGTTGCATATATAGCAGATTCTATAAACTTTGGTGAAGAAAGTAAAGAAGTTGCAGAAGGTAAGAGTGATAGAGATTTAGAAGAATTCAAAAAATATAAAGACCAAGATGTTGCTGGAATCGATCTAGTTGAAGCTATCAATGTTATAGAAAAGCGAATTATTAAGGATGGTAATCCTTTTTATGAAAGTGAAGAAATTCGCTCAATTAATAATGATTCTATGGAAATAGAGAAAGGACTAGATGAAAAAGAAGTATATGAAGACCCACTATCAGAAATACCGCAACTAAATCAAGGTGTAGAGAGCAAAAACATAGAAGACAATAAAGTAGATGTAGACATAAATGAGGAGTTAAAGACATTTCTAGTTAATCAAGTTAAAAAGCAGATTCAAGAGAAAGTAAGCCTAAAAGTTGCCAAAAAGTTAGACAAAGAAATGAATCCAAAGGGTGTTGAAGTAAAGGCAGAAGTGAACCCCAATCCTAATGATGTAAGAATAGATATTAATCCAGAACGTATTGAAGTAAAGGCAGAAGTCAACCCTAATCTGAACCAACCTCCTAAGCAAGAGGAAGTGGTGCAGAGTAATAATCAAGGTGAAGTAAGAATTGATATTAAAGAAGAGCCAAAAGAAGTTAAATCTGAAGTGAAAGTTGATGCAGATAAAACTAGAGCGGAGAGAATTAAAGAATTTGATAAACCAGAAACTAAGTTAAGTTCTCTAAGCAAGGATGATGCTAAATATCTTATTGCTGCAAGAATCATTGAGAAGTCAATGGGAGGTAAGGATAAAATAGAAGCAGAAACTATAGACAAAGTTATAAATTGCGATGTGGGGACCGTTAGTTTAAGACGTTTAACTGGTGATAATAATAAATTGCGTTCGATAAGAGACGCTGCTTTAGAGAAAGCTGAAGCTGTATTAAAAGAAGAAAAATTATATGATGAGAAAAGTAATTCTCAATCAGGTGAAAAAACTTTAGGAGATATAGATAAGCAAATAGAAATACAATCTAAAAAGCTTCCTAATTCTGTGGTTAGTCAAATCCAAGATGTAGATAATCAAGTAAGATTTGATAGAGAGTCAAAAGAAGGTCCAGATAGTAGTAAAGGTTTAAAAGATATGCCGCTTAATACTGCTAGAGAAGTTGCTTCTATGCAGATATTGAGAAATGCTGGAATGAGCCAAGGGCAAGCTACGTCTATACTTTCAGGAAATAGTGATGCTAGAAAACAGATTTTAAAATTAGCTGATAAAGCGCTTGAGTCTTCTGGAGTTTTAAATAAAGAAGGTAACTATAGGCCAGATTTGTTTGATTTAGATGGCTTTAATAAAGGAATAGAAAGCGAAGCTAAACGGTTACGTGGTCAAGCAGCTTTACCCCCAACTGGAAGGTTTGGCGTAACTCCAGATTACAGCAAGATGAGTGATAAACAACAAGAGAATTTGTTAAAAAAATCTGTTCAAAAAGAACAAGGAGATCCAGCTAGCTGGGGTAAAGCAATAGAAGATGTTCTAGAAACTGAGAATAAGAGAAATAAATTCCCTCGCTCAATTGCATCTGGTTTGCGTGATAGTTATAATGAGTGGGTGAATGAGAAAAAAGAGCCACAATCTGAAGTTGGATTATGGACTAAAGTTGCAATAGTTGGAATGATATCGCCGATAGGGTTATTGTTCTATATGGATGATATTAAGAACAGTCAGGTAGTTAAAACTATTGGAGCAGTAAGTAAAGGTATTGGTGAGGCTATTATTGGTTTATCAAGTTTTATAGGAGCTGTATTTGGTGGTGGTGAAGGCGATGGATTTATGGAACGTCTTTCAAACTTAAGAAAAGATTTGAGAGAAAGTGTTTTCAAAAAAGATGATAAAGATGACGCTAAAAATCTCACTCCAAAATTTGAAAAGAGTCAAAGTATTGAGGAAGTTATAGAAAAGGGTAAGGAGGTAGAGCAAATTAAGTTGCAAACAAATCAGGATAAAGATAAGGAGAAAGATAGTGTAAGTAATGTGAAGCCAAATTCTGCAGAAAAAGTAGAAAATCAGTCATTAGATCCAAATGCAAAAAACCCTACTACTGAAAAAATTGCAATAAAAGAAGAGCCTAAGCAAAATCAAAATGTTGATATGAGTAAAAAAGTAGAGAGTCAACCAACTGATCTCAGCGTAAAGGCTGAAAATACCAATGTAGGACAGCAAGAGCCTAAGAAAATAATGATAGAAATGGTTAATATGAAGGAAAAAGTAGAGAATCAACCAACTGATCTCAACGTAAATGCTATAAATAATAGTGTAAAACAAGCAGAAGCGAAGAAAGAAGAGGCAATTAGTAATAATATACAAGCAAATCAGCCTTTGAGTGATCCAAAAAGTCAAGAGAAAGGACTTAATACTAGCGTTAAAGGATCATCTAAAGATGATTTTGAAATTGGTCTGTCTTCTAATAAGCTTGATAAGGTTGAGCCTTCTAAAGTAAGCAAAGAACAGGGAGATATCCCGTTAAATAAGGAAGGTATAAAAGATCTTACTGAGATTATGCAAAAGTTAAGTGGGCACGCTAATAAAGAAAATAAATCGGTAGAAGGAGAAATAGTAAGGAAGAGTAGTAGTGTTGCTGTTGGTCGTGGAGGGAAATAGTAGTTCTAATTAATTTTTATATAAATTGCTAGATACTAATTTAATTAAAGTACTACGTTATTACAGCGTTCTCATTAAGGAAAAGCAATAAATCTGCTGTCAATTAACTTTAATAATGGGTAATAAACAGCAGTATTATTTTCATCAAATATTACTGGGGTTGTCATCATTATTTTATGGTAAGGTAATTTAATTTTGAAATTTTGATGTTCTAGAGTTAATTTTCCTTCTCTTTTTAGCTGTGATAAATAGCTCCAGCAACTTGAGTTTAAAGGTCCAACAAATAATTGTTTTTTGTTAACGTCATTATAAATATTAGCAGGATAGTTTATATCAAATCTATTATCCCAAGTTGTTGATTTTTCAATTGTTAATGGCAACAACTCTTTTTTAATTGCTTTTTGCTCACGTATAATAATGGCATAATTACTCCGTTTCAAAAAACTAATTAAACATCCTGATAAAGTTATAGAAAAGTTACTAGTATCTGGCTCATTATTTAAATAATGCTTATATTTACTAAGCAAGCTATTATATAACAACTCTAAGCTATTTAAGCGGGTAGAATACTCCGAACCGCTAACTTTTATTAATATAAACCTTAAAAGTCTTAATCCTATCTCTTCATCTAAGTTTATAAATTTATCTAGATCTAATAAAGAGTATCCTAACAAAGAGTGATAACAAACATTACTATCGGCTATTTTCGTTTGATCTTCTAAAAAGTTTTTAGCTCTAGTAGTATTTTTACTTAACAAAACTAATCTTTGGCTTAATAGCTCATAATCAGGCAAACCATAAGATTCACAATTACGCAAAAATTTTCTTATTCTATTACGATGATATTTATCAGATGAATTTGTAGGGTCTTCTACCCAACTCCAGTTAATTTCTTTTAATAAACTTTCTATTTCTTTTCTTCTAATCATTAAAAGGGGGCGTAATAAGCGTAGCTTCTTATCTATTATTCCATATTCAGGTATTCCGCTCACACCATCTATGCCGCTACCTCTTATAATTCGCATTAACACTGTTTCAGCTTGATCATCATAGTTATGAGCGGTACATAAAAATTTTATGTTATTTTCGCTACAAAACTGCGAAATAAGTTTATAACGAGCATTCCTAGCATGATGCTGCAAGTTTGAGTCAATATCGTTTTTTTCGCTCCAAGTTAAGATCTTGCTATTAAAACCTAGGGAACTTAAGAGATTATGTACATATTCTGCTTCGCTAGTAGAGTCACTACGTAATTGGTGATCGACAATTAAACAATATAACTTCACTACACAATTACTGCCTGTTTTGAGTTGTAGCTCAGCCCAAGATTTCATCAAAGCAGCTAAGCACATGCTATCAGCACCTCCAGACACTGCTAATGCTATGGGTATCTCTCCTTTATTTTGAGCGCTAGAATATTCTATGGCTTTATTTTGAGCTAATAAACTTTCTATTTTAGCATAAAAAAGCTTATAAATACTGTCAGCCCTTATTACTGTCATAATGTTTTTATAAAAAAATATATGATAAATAGTTAGATATAGTAAATTAAGCTGGGGGTTTGAATAGGCCAAGGCATCGTATAACTTGCCAAATTAAGTAATTTTATCTTTAATCCATCGTTTTATATTAGCACCAAAAATATGGCATTATCTATAACCACAATAGTCCCAGGCTTCAGTTCTTTAATCAAAAACTCTTTTACTCAAATCCTTTATCTTAGCAAATAAACATATCAATACTACTTTCGTTAAGATATACAAGGATTTCAGGTGGTATATTCTTTTCCGCTTTTCTTGGTTTGCTTCCACATAGATGAAGGTTTTTTTAACTATACACTAATTTATTAAGCTTGATTTAAGCTTAATGTAAGCTCATCAGCTTGCACAGCTACAATAAAAAAGGGAAAAAATCATAACACAGAACTAGTCTTAGGGTGTTTTTTCCACAATCTGCCTAAGCTTATAACTAAGCTCTAGTTTATTCTAAAAGGATATGAAAGGCTAAGAGATTTGCACCATTACCACGGAACAAGAGGTATAACGCTAATTACATTACATTATAGATGGAGGAAAACACAGGGAGTTGAAATTGGTTATTCTTCTAAAAACAGTATTAAGTTTTAAGCACTATATGGTACTTAAAACTTAAAGGACTTTAGATAGATCAATTATTTCTATAGTTTTATCAGTGAGTTAACTGCTTAACTTTTTTTCTTCAAACAAAACATGTTTTCTTACTACCGGATCATATTTACGGAAAGAAAGTTTTTTAGTGAGTTTTTTAGGATTTTTTTTCTTTACTAAAAAGAATCCGGTACCAGCACTGCTTGCTAACTTAATAAGTGTAGTATTTTTTTTTGCCATATTTATTACATTTTTTATTAATAATTTATTGGCAAGATCGTATCAAAGTTTTATCTTATAGTCAACATACTCAGTTACTAGATATATTCTATGATAATACCTCATTAAAAACAAATAAGTATACAATATGTAAAATAATCTAAATTTTTCATCGCTTAGCTCAATAAAATTTATTATCTTTTTACTTATTTAAGTTTATAGTAATCCAATGGCTTTCAATTAAAACTTTGCTCTTAGCTTATACTGAGTTTTTTGATTTAGCTTACAGCAAATATCAATTAATAATAATTACAAAAATACAAATGCATTCCAATGACTTATTAGAATGCCCTTATTGCTTTGTTAAGTATAATAACGGTCTAACTAAATTTGATAATTTAGGTAAATGCAATAGTTGCTATAGGTTAGTAGCTATAGGAGAAGGTTATAATTACTTTGAATTATTTGGTTTTGATATTAGCTTTCACATCGACATAAATTTATTAGAAGAAAGACTATTGTTAAAGATGAAACAGTTGCACCCAGATAAAATTACTCAGGTTAATGTTAGTAATAAATCCCAATATTCATCTTTAGAGTTAAAGTCAGCGATAGAAAATAGCGCTTTATATAATGCTGCTTATAGCACTTTGAAATCCCCCATAAAAAGAATAGAGTATATTTTAAAGTTATATGATTATAGTAATAATAAGCAAGATTTGATAAATAAATTGAGTTATCAAAATTTACTTATGGAGGCCTTATCTTGGAGAGAAAAGTTAGACTTAGCTAATACTGTTATCGATTGTCAAAAAATTAAGTCAGAATTTTCCCAATTAGCAAATAACTTGATTGCTAACATAGGGAGGGAATTAGATGAATCTAATAAAGATAAAGCATTTGAGGGCTATATAGAACTACAATTTATCAATAGATTTATCGATGAAATTATTACTAAAGAAGCCCAGTTACAGATTTAATCAACGATATAGGAGTTGAATTTTAGGATATAGTTAAGCTTTATTTTGAATAATTTGTAAAAAAACTTGTCAAAATTATTTTTGTGATGTAGTTATCTTATAGCTTTTTAGCGATATCAAAAATGTTAGCCTAAAGCCGTTATAGCACAGTGGTAGTGCACTTCATTGGTAATGAAGAGGTCGTGAGTCCGATTCTCACTAACGGCACCATTACTTAATTAGTATCAGCTTTTATCTTAAAAAATTATTTCAGGTAACTGTTGATAAAATCAATTATATAGTTTACCTAAAGAACAAGGGAGATCAAAATTTGCGAATAAATTTTAGGTTTAGAATTAGAAGCTATGATACCACTTTTAAATGAACTAAACTATTATTCAATAGCTTATGTTGATACCTAAACTTTTCTTACTTATCTCATAAATACAAATCTAACTTCATCAGGGAGTAATTGAATTTTCTTACGACAAAAAACTAGTCTATATGAAATTTACTCACATTAGTTTAATGATTATAATTATAGGTACTCTAAATCGCTCCTTTAAATACAGAACTATACCTCTTATATAAACGCAACTATTAGTTTACTTAGCAGCTAGAATAATAACTCTAAACAACAATGTTATGTTTAGAGTTATTATTCTCTGATTAAAAGAACTGCAAAGAAGAAGTACTATAATGTACTAATTACCTAACTTCACCAATAAGAGGTTTTTTCTCATTATTATTGTCGCTCAAATCTGATATTATGGTTTCTCCTCCTATAACTCTTTGACCTACCAATACATTAACTTTTACTTCAGTTGGTAAATATAAATCAACTCTGCTTCCAAATTTTATAATACCAAATCTTTTTCCTGAAGTTACATTTTGTTCAGGGTGTAAATTACATACTATCCGTCTAGCTATTAACCCTGCTATTTGCACTACTGCTATTGATTTATTGTTATAATCTGTTTCTATAAGTATAGATTGTCTTTCATTATCTTCACTTGCTTTATCTAAGCTAGCGTTAAAAAATTTGCCCGGGTTATAGTACATAGCATTTACCTTACCACTCACTGGTATTCTATTTACATGCACATCAAAAACACTTAGAAATATGCTTACGCGAGTCATATTTTGCTCTTCCATCATCAATTCTTTAGGAGGTAAAGCTTGAGTTATACTCTGCACTATTCCATCTGCAGGACTTACCACTAATTCATCCCCTAATGGCACTACTTTATCGGGATCTCGGAAAAAGAAAACACACCAAATCGTTGCTAGTATCCCTAAGTACCCTAACGTCTCTGAAAATGCAAATAATATGAAGGTTATTGCAATAAAAAATAGAATTATTAAATAACCGTCTTTATGAATTCCTGGAATATAATCTTTAATATTTTGAAACATTATTTTTTTGTATACAAGTTTTAGATAGTGGCTAATATAACATTAAGTGTTTATTTGATAAAGATTATTTTAATAACAAATTATGAAGAATATATGCGTATTCTGTGGAGCTAGTGATAATATAGATCAAATTTATATTACAGTAGCTGATACTTGCGGCAAATTAATAGGTAAAAATCAATTTAATTTAATCTATGGTGGCGGTGCTAAAGGCATGATGGGAATAGTAGCACGTGCTGCTTCTTTACATGGCGCTAAAGTCACAGGAATTTTCCCATTAGAAGTTGAAATCTTAGATAAAAATGAATCACTTAATAAAGAAATGGATGAAACTATTTTCGTTTCTTCAATGTATGAACGTAAGCAAGTAATGATAGAAAGATCAGATATATTTATAATATTACCTGGCGGCTTAGGAACATTAGATGAATTATTTGAGGTACTAACTTTAAAAAATTTAGGTACGCATAATAAAGAAATAATAATTGTTAACATTAACAATTACTGGACTATGTTATTAACACTTATAAATGAATTAATAAGTGCTAAATTTGTTAATTCTGAAGTCTTGAATAATTATTCTGTGGTAAAAAGTATAGATGAAGCTTTTGATAAAATTCAAAATAAGGAACTTCAAAATAAAAAATAAAAACTACAAATAATCTAGAACTTAAAAAATATTCTTAAAAGAAAAAAAACGATATATAAATCAGAAATTAAGAGTTGTTAAGAGCTATACTGGGTGAACTGTATAAATGATACAAATAAGAGGGTAGCTGTTTACCAAGAAAAGTATTAGGTAAGAAGTGAAGAATCAATGAGCAATATGTTATAGCTTATATAAATAATGATCCTAATTTTATTTTATCCAAAATGGAAAAACATTTTTATATGAGCGCTCCCAGTGCGCTATATTGGCTTGGTAAATATTGGAAGCAAAATAAAAAGGAAATACCACCTGAAAGCTTGTATATTTTGACGAAAGTGGCGTTGATATGTCTTTTGCCAAGATAGAGGATTTTGGTGAAAGGGGGGCAGAAGTGAGCCGGTAAAAAGAGTTGGAAATATTACTAGAGGAGTAATATTAAAGTACTAAAACCTGAGACTATTGTGGTTATGGGTGATGTTGTGTTTGATAAATCTCAAAAGACGAAAGAGTTAATAGAATCTTTAGGGTGTGCTGGGGCTATTTTTCTTCCACCATATTCACCTAACCTGAATCAAGTAGAAAAATTTGGTGCTAATATGAAACGATGGATTAAAGATAAAATTACTCAATTTGATAAATTATACCATGCTTTAGCCTAATTCTTTAAAGACTAAACATCAATGTACCCTAGTTCGTGATAAGGAAAGATTGTGTATAGTATAATGTTGAGTTAAAAAGAGTTTT
>CAYLWW010000029.1:0-18534 GCA_964387585.1 uncultured Candidatus Midichloriaceae bacterium | reverse complement strand
TTAGCATGTTCTGATAACAAAGCATCAGGATTATTATTTACTCTAGCTTTAAGTACCTCAGGGCATATCTTTCTATCTGGTCTATTAGTAGAGACGCCAATCCAAGCTTACGCTCTCTTCTTTCAACTTAAGCCAATTATAAATAGTAAAGCAAGAAATAGGGAAAGTTAGACAAGCAGAGCTCTTACTACCTCTTGTGCTTCTATAAATCTTAGGACTTTTTTACGTAAATTTAATGAATATAACATCCCTTATTTATATCAATTATCTCTATTAATCTCAATTGGAATAACTATATAATTTTACATCATTTTAACGGGTTATCACTCTTTTTAAATTTATTTTCTTAACAATGCCATATTAAACGTGTTTAAATAATTTTCACTTAATTTCAGAGGATTTTTATAACACCAAAGTCTACGGTTGAAAGATTATTACTAAAAAAAATTTTCCGATATTCTTAAAGAAAATAACAAAATTGCTGGGGGCATTGTGAGCTTAATTCTACTTTTTTGACTTAATTGCGGTGAGCCCACTAAGCAGGGTCTAAGATTATAACGTAATCCTAGACCCTGCTTAGTGCTTAATGATAGTTTTTTACTAGATAAAATTCTATCTTATAATTTAGTGGAGTTATTTTTGAGGTAATGAGCTATCCCTTCGTTATTGGCTTTTATAGCTTCTTTACCAGTTTCCCAATTTGCCGGGCAAACCTCTCCATGCTTATTATAATGCTCTAAAGCATCTATTATTCTTATTATTTCACTTACACTTCTACCTAATGGTAAGTCATTTACTGTTTGATGCCTTACTACTCCCATTTTATCTATTATAAATGTGCCTCTAAGAGCTATAGAATTGCTATAAAGAACATCATAACTACGAGCTATTTCCTTGGTTAGGTCTGAAACCATAGGAAATTTTACTTGCCCTATCCCTCCATTTTCTACTGGAGTGTTTTTATAAGCCATATGGGTAAACTGTGAATCAACACTTACGGTTATAACCTCTACTTCTCTTTTATGAAATTCTTCTAGTTTATTATTTAGCGCAATTATTTCTGATGGACAAACAAAAGTAAAATCTAATGGATAGAAGAACAACACACCTACTTTCCCTTTCAAATAATCCCATAATACAAAATTAGAGTTAATGGTATTATCTGGCATTACTGCAGCTGCAGTAAAATTTGGAGCTTCTTTTCCTACTAAAACTGCCATTTTTCCTCTTAATTATTGAAAAATATTTTTTAATAAAATTTTTGTTAATATATTATAATTAGTAAAGTGTATATATCTAAGTTAAAGTTTTTTAACAAACTCAATATATTATAATTTTTTGTTACAGTATATACAATAGTATAAACTTTCGTAATAAAGTAAAGAGTTACGAAATAAAAAATCTGACTCTAAATGGTATTAAAATGAAAAATTACTACTGTAGCATTGAAAAAAATCAAAAATCATAAAGATTAAAAATCTAGAGGAAAATTTATTATTATTATGTATTTTATCTCAATTTAATATGCTAATCTTCTGAATTATTATCATTATTCTTAGCATAGTATTTACTAATATCTAATGTTTTTTCTGATCTATCAACTAAAAGTGTTACGCAAGCATCTCCAGTAATATTAACTGTTGTAGTAATCATATCCATAATTCTATCTATAGCTGCTACTAGCAAAACACCTTCCATAGGAAGTCCAATAGATTGTAATACCATTCCTAAAAATAGTAATACTCCCCCAGGTATACCAGCTCCTCCAATTGATGCTATAGTGCAAGTGATAAGTAACGTAGCATAATTGAGTAATGTTAATTCTACTCCTAATATTTGGCTGAAGAAAATAGCACAAGTAGCTTGATATATAGCTCCACCATCCATATTAAGTGCTGCAGAAAGTGGTAAAATGAAGCGACTGCTTTGTTTTGATATCCCTAAGTCAGTTTCTGCCATTTTCATTAATGGTACTAACGTAGCTTTAGAACTGCTTGTGGAGAACGCTATCACTTGCGCTCCTATCATTTTTTTATAAAAAGGTATAGGTGAAATTTTTCCATAGGTTGCTATCATAATACCAAAAACTATGTATTGTGCAATACATCCTACTGTTATACATATCATTAATTTTCCTAAAGTAGAAGCTATGGATAAACCTTCGCTGCCTATAATTGAAGCAATATAACCAAATACTCCTATTGGAGCGAGAAGCATTATGGCCTCTATCATTTTAAATAATAGATTAGCAATTTGATGGAATAATTGTATTATATTGGGGTATTTATTACGATTTTTATTTAATAAAATTCCAGTAAAGAAAGAAAAAGCTATGATTTGCAATATATTGCCTCCTGCCATAGCAGCTATTATATTAGTTGGCACTATATCTGCTAATGTTTCGTGTATAGCTGTACTTTTTATATCTAAATTACTATGATTCTCTATCACTGTCGGGCTAACTCCTTCTCCAGGCTTTAGCAAGTTCGCTACTGTAATACCTATAATTACTGCGATTATAGCTGTAATTACGAAAGCTAGGATGGATTTGAGGCTAATTCGAAGTAAATTACCTGAATTTTGTTCTACATTAGTTATTCCATAAATTATGGTGAAGAATATCAACGGTACGGTAACCATTTTTATGAGATTTAGGAAAATTATTCCTAAATAAGCTAATTTAGGGGTCATGTCGCCTAAGAAGGTTCCAGTTAATATACCTAAAATTATAGCTAGTATTATTTTTTGCCAGTTGGCCATTAGTATTGCATTACTCTTTTATTAATAAACATTATGGGGATAGTTTTGTAAAATTATGTATAACATAGATTAGTGAGATGGCAACTAATAAAGTTTAGTTTAAATAAATATTTTGAACAATAGAAGTAAGAAATTATATGAAATAGGAAATCTAATTTTAAGCGCTATTATAAGCTAAAATTGCAATCAAGATAATCAAGAAATTTCAAAAAGCTCGAAATTATATAAATAACGAATAATTAAATGTTTTATTCGATGATATCTAATAATTATAGTAGATTCTTAGTGATAACTACTTTTTAATTGAAAAATATTTGATTTGGATTATGATTTCTTCATCCTACCCTAGTTCAGGATAAGGAAGGTACTTGTGATAACTATGGCTTTTGTAATTAGTAACAAGTCTATTATTGCCTGTAAGCTATTTCCAGTATAAAGAAAAAATTGTACATTCGACTTAAACAGTTTGAACAAGAATTGCTTTAAAATAAAGTATCTTATAGCTAATAAAAGATATAATACTTAAACCACATGAAGCAATGCCAGTGACACCATCTAAACTAGATTAACACTTGAAGATCAATTTTCATAAAGCATCATATTATTGCGTTTTTCTTTGGCAGAAAATTAAGTAAAACAAAACGATTGCTATGAGAATTGATAAAATAGATCATGTCTCTCTTAGTTTAATCACCCTTAATATTCTAAATCGTATAAATTATTTTGTTTTTGTTAATAGTGCCATAGCATCCCTATCCTAATTAGGCTAACTAAACTTTAAATAAGTAGAGTTATTTTTACTTAAAAACAACTCTCAATGAATCAATATTTCTCCTTTAGCCCAATCATCAACTTGATGAACAATCTAAATATAATAAAATAAATGCATTTCAGGATTTAACAATTTAGCTGATAAATTCTGACATATAGTTAATTGATAAGATAAAGACATAAATTCTGAATATAACTCTGTGCTTTTAATAAGATTATTTCCAACTAATTGAGTATATAATTTATTACTATCATCTAATAGTAATTCAGTTTTTTCTATTGTGGATTTAAGTACAGCTTGAACACTACCACTCTTTTGTAGCATATCTCCCACTCCAGATAAAGCGGTACTAGAAAACTCTATAGCCTTATCAACCATACCTTTACTAATATTACCTGGAGATATTTGAGAATCCCTTAACGTAGATAAGGTAGCAATTAAATATTTCACACCGTTATCAGCAGCTGTAGAGCCATAGGTAAAGCTTTCGCCATTAATAAAAATTTTTTGCTTATCTACTCCCCCTTGATAATAATTTGTGTTTATTTGATCGCCTATTACATTAATGACGTTAACTAGATCTGATACAGATTTAACTTGGTCTTTATCTCCCGAAAAAAGCTGCATACCATTATAGGATGAATTTAAAGCTTCTTGCAACTTTGTCAGGAGATATTTAGCCTCTTCTTTCACATCTAATTTAGCACCACTTGAAGGATTTTGCTGCATATTCATAGCAGAGTAAGCCAATTTCTGCGCTTCTTTAGCAATATTAAGTATATCTTGATTTTTAGTATTATAAGTACTTAATTCGGCGTCAAGTATTTTATATGTCTTAAGATCAACTTCAGCACTCTTTATAGTATTTTCTAAATTTAATGATTCACTAACTACAGAAGAATCTAGCTCATACATATGAGGTTTAGGAATATCCGAAGTAATAGCTTTAGCTGCTTTATCTATTTTAACATAAGCTCTATTAGTTGTATTAACAGCTCTATTGAATAAGGATAAATCCGATGTAGTTGATGTAATATCGGTCATATAATATTAAATAATTTATTATAGTTTTTTTTATTTAAAAAGTATCAAATAAAACTCTCATCATTTCTTTTACAGTAGTCATGACTTTAGAACTAGCGATAGCAGTGTAGTTAAAAGTCATTACATTAGCCATCTGCGCATCGGTACTCACTCCTGTTATATTTTGTATTTGATTAGCAATATCTTCTTTCAAACCTGATTCAGATTCAGATACACTAATTACTTTTTTAGTATTATTATCAACAACTTTTATAATGTCTGCAGCGTAGCTAGCTAAAGTAGCATAAGTAGCTGGTGTATCACCACTTTCTGAGAAAAAAATAGAACTATTTTGGATATTTTGATACTCAGAAAGTAGATTATTATTACTAGAACCTAAATTATAGAAAAACGCAGGAACTTCATCATCCATAACCCCTTTTTTATAAGGGGTCATTACTCCCACTGAAAATAGATTCGAATTTTCTGTTATATCATCACGAACTTTAAATCCTATGCCTTTCTTACTTAAAGAATCATCAAAAACAAATAAATCATTTAACCCAAAGAATTCACTAAAAGGTTTATTGACTACATTTTTGCCATTAATTTCACCGCTAATATCACTAGCATAATCTTTATCCTGACCTATTGCTAAACGCCAGCTATCCTTCCCAGTTTTTATTCGAATAAAACCTACTTCTCGATGATTTCCGCTTATGATTTCTGCTCCATCTTTATCAACTAAAGTAGCTGATAATGGAACAACATCAGCTATACCTTTGAATAATTTTACTATCTTTTTATCATCAACAGCTACCTTAGATACTGAAAAACGCTTATTAAGTAATTGATTAACATTTTCTGTATCAAACAAATTGGGCTTATCTATTTTAAAAATTAAAGTAGCTTTATCTTTAGTACCGTTGGTTATAACTTCGACTTCAACCTCTACTTCATAAGGATATGTTCCAGATAAATCACTCAAAGATATGCCTGGCCCATCATTGTTACCACTTCTAATTCTTTCACCATTTTTGATATCAATATTATAGTTACCTGTTATTCTACTAGTTATAGCAGCACCACTAGCATCTCTTGCTTGAACACGCTTAACAGTAAACTTAGAATCTTTTACTTTATCATCTGTAGAGTAAGAAGTAAGATCAAAATCAAAGCTCATACTACTGCCAACCCCAGTAGGGTTAGCGTCTTTACTCGTAGCAGCTAATTTAATATCATAAATAGCCCCCATCTCAGCTCTTGTTCCGTTATATAAAGCTCCATAATAACTATTAATTTCAGATAATATGCCTTGAACGTTAAAAAAACCAGGAGCAATATTGGTGTTCAGATTAGAGAAATCTATTTTTAAGGGAGCAACATAACCATAATCAACTAACTTTAGAGGATCACCTTTTGAATTTAAATCAATTAAGTTTATCATCACCTCACCTTTACCATGCAAAGTATCAGCATAAGTTACTGCATTGCTTGATCGCAAATACTGAGCAGCCATAGAGCCAGAACCAAGGTTATGGATTTTATTGAATTGCACTGCTGTTTGTTCAGATATAGTATCCAATAATTTCAATATGTTAGGAATATCATTATCCCTTAATTGTAGCATGCCTGAAATTTTACCAGAATCTAAGCTATGCATAATTTCACTGCTTTTACCACCAGAAACTAAAGTGATGTAGCTAGAGCTAGGAACATTATTAGAATCATAAACAACTATATTGATAGGATTAAGCTTTTTATTTTCAATAAATACATTACTATCTTTTACAGCATCATATTCAAATTGCATGCGCGTAGGACCAACTAAAGGCATGTCATTGGTTAATACACGCACATTAAGTAATCCCTTATCATCATAGTAATGGCGTATATCAAAAAACTCAGATAGATTATTTAATTGAATTTTAATTTGATTTTCAATTTCAAGATACCCAAATGTTCCTTCAGAAGCTACCAATCTTCTACCACTCAAACCATACAACTCATCAAGAATACAATTCACTTGATCTAAGCTAGTTTTTATTTTTTGGTCAAGATTTATCCTCATCTTCTCTAAATCCTCTGATGTCGAAGAAATAGATCTAGAGAATTCAATAGCTTTATTAACTACACTATCACGCTCCGATAAGCTAGAAGGATTTTGTTGCAAAGCGTTAATTGAGTCACTAAAACCTACTAAAGTAGTATAAATACCCTCTTTAGAATTAAGCACTCCTAACTTATCTTGAATCTCTTTATGATGATCGGCTATAATAGTTGATTTAGCACTTTTAGAAATTTGGGCGCTATAAGCACTATCAAGCTCTCGGGCTACTTTATTCTTGAGCTTACTTATTTTTATGCCTTGAGGAGAATTACCATTTACAACAGTTTCGACTACAGCATCTACTGAAGCATAACCCTTAACATTAGCATTTGCTATATTTTGACTGGCTACACCCATAAGTTCTTTTGAAACTTTAAAGGCATTCGAAGCAGTGTTTAAGATCTCACTAGACATAAATTTTATTTTTTATAAACACTAAATTTAGCTTAATTTAGGTTTTGTTTAAAATGAATTAATTTTTTTAATCACTTCAATTTATAAAGGTCATTTTCTAAGTATTCAAGTTTTTTAAATCAGAGTGATTAAAATAAGCAACTTTAATCTAAAGCTACCCATTATTAAAGAACTTATTATAACAAATTATTTTAATGTATTTAAAGTAAAATATGCATATTATATAGCAAAAGTAAATAGTCTAATAAATATCAAAATTCAGTTTTAATTCATATAAAAAATGTTTAGTAACTTAAGTAATAACCTAATAGGAATAATAAATAAGCTCAAAGGTAGAGGGCACTTATCAGAAGAAGATATCGATAAAGCTATGAGAGAAGTTAGGATAGCTTTATTAGAAGCAGATGTTGCTTTACCAGTGGTGAAAGAGTTTATAGAAAAAGTAAAATATAAAGCCAAAGGCACTGAAGTATTAAAAAGCATAATGCCAGGACAAATGGTAGTGAAAATAGTGCATGATGAATTAATAAATATATTGGGAGGGAATTCTGAATTATTAGCGAACAACGAACTAGATAGGTTGGAAAATGATTCAACAAAATTTGAACTCAATCTATCAGTTCCTTCTCCTGCAGTGATTATGTTAGTTGGGCTACAAGGTTCTGGTAAAACTACCACAGCAGCGAAATTAGCTCTTAGACTTAAGCAAAAGAAGAAAAAAAAAGTTCTACTCGTTTCAACTGATATATATAGACCTGCAGCTCAATTACAGCTTGAATCTATAGCAAAACAAATATCGATAGAAAGCTTAACTATCATTCCTGAGCAAAACCCTATAGAAATTTGCCATCGAGGATTAGAGGAAGCTAAATTAAAGCAATATGATGTTATTATCATAGACACAGCTGGTAGACTTCATACTGATCAAGAATTGATGAAAGAATTACTAGATATTAAAAGTTTAACTAAGCCCACAGAAATACTTTTAGTAAGTGATGCTATGATAGGGCAAGAAGCTGTCACCATAGCTAAAGAATTCAACCAACATCTTGATATTACTGGAGTTATACTTACTAGGGTTGATGGCGATGCTAGAGGTGGAGCGGCACTTAGTATGTCAGTTGCTACTGGTTGTTTAATCAAATTTATTGGAGTTGGAGAAAAGCCAAATGAAATAGAACAATTTCAACCTGAAAGAGCAGCTTCACGAATACTAGGCATGGGGGATATAATATCTTTAGTAGAAAGAGCTGCTGAAACAATAAACATTGAAGAAGCAGAAAAAATAGCAAATAAGCTAAAAAAAGGTCATTTCGATATGAATGATCTTTTACAACAAATGCAAAGCTTGCGTAAAATGGGTAGCATTTCCTCAGTATTAGCTATGATTCCAGGAATAAGTAAATTCAAAGATATGCTAGATACAGATATGCTAAATGACAAGGTGATCTCACATCAAGAAGCTATAATAAAATCAATGACCCTTAAAGAACGAAAAAATCCTTCTATTATGAACGGATCAAGAAGGCAAAGAATCGCTAAAGGTTCTGGAACTAAAATAGAAGATGTTAATAAGCTGATTAAGCAATTCAATAATATGGGTGACATGATAAAAAAACTTAATAAACCTGGAAAAAGAGAGAAAACCAGCTTATTAAATAGATTACTTAAAGATTTTCCTGTTAAATAGAAATAAATTATATTATATTATCTTTAATGTTTTTTAAACTATATAAATAATTTTAAAATGGCTAATATAGAACATACCTCATTAGAAAAATCACAATACAGCACCCCATTAGAAAAATGCCAATTCAACTCAAAAAACACTTGCAGCGTATTGCCTGTAGTTGTTGACCCAGATCCTATTTTACTCTTAAAATCTGAAAAAGTTTCAAATGTTGATGATGAAACTCGCCAATTCATGGATGACATGTTAGCAACAATGTACGCTAATAATGGTGTAGGCTTAGCTGCTGTTCAAGTAGGAGCACTAAAAAAAATAATAGTGATCGATGTTGACCAAATTCACATTAATTATTGTACCAATACTCGTAGTGCAAATCCTTACTGTAAAACTAGCTCTATTCAGCATAGTGGTAAGCCATTATTTATGGTTAATGCTGAAATTATAGAAAAATCAGAAAAATTATCCCTATTCAAAGAAGGATGTTTGTCTTTTCCAGGAATTGAAGTTGAAGTAGCCAGACCTAGTAATATTGTAGTACAATATCTAGACTATAATGGCAAAGAACAAGAACTAAAAGTTAATGGTGGAATACTAGCAGTATGTATTCAGCATGAGATAGACCATACTAATGGCATTGTTTTTACTGACTACTCGTAATTTAAAAATTAATTAATATTTAGTATATCTTTTTTGTTAAGTATCATTGATTATTGTGCTATAAAATAGCACTAGTTTTAACTGTATAATCTTTATAGAAAATGGCTAATACAGAAAGCATATTATTAGAAAGCTCCAAATCTATTTTAAAAAACACCCCTACCATATTGCCAATAGTTATAGAGCCAGATCCATTATTGCATCTAAAATCTGAAAAAGTTTTAAATGTTGATGATGAAACTCGCCAATTCATGGATAATATGTTAGCAACAATGTACGCTAATAATGGTGTAGGCTTAGCTGCTGTTCAAGTAGGAGTACTAAAAAAAATAATAGTGATTGATGTTGACCAAAGAACTGATAACCACAGCTGCATAAACGATGCTTGCGGTCATCATCCAATTCAACATGGCGGTGAACCTTTGTTTATGGTTAATCCAGAGATTATAGAAAGATCAGAAAGTTTGAGTGAGTATAAAGAAGGATGCTTATCTTTTCCAGGAATTTATGCTGATGTACTAAGGCCTGATAATATTACAGTGCAATATCTAGATTATTATGGTAAAGAACAAAAGTTAGTAGTTCCTGAAGGCTTATTATCAGTGTGTATTCAACATGAGATAGACCACACTAATGGCATTGTTTTTGTCGACCATTTATCAAAAATAAAAAAAGAATTTTACTTAAAAAAACTGTTCAAACAAAAGAAAAGGGCTAACGCTGATTAACTTAATTTAATCAGCTTTAATCAAAATTGTATTACTTTGTATTACTAAATTAAAACACGTAAATAAAACATACTATGCATAAACAAGAGCTAGTAAAAGAAGTATTTGATAAAGTGGCTAAACGCTATGATTTGATGAATGATTTAATGAGCTTTGGAATGCATAGAAATTGGAAAAAAAGATTAATTAACGAAGTTAATGAACTACCTCAGCGTTTTTTATTAGATCTTGCTGGAGGAACAGGAGATGTAGCATATTCTTTTATAGAAAATGGCGGTGAAAGAGCTATAGTTTGCGACATCAATAACCAAATGTTGAATGCAGGTTTATTTCGCTCAATCAACTCGAATAAGTGGAAACTACCTGTTAGCTGGGTATGTGGCGATGCTCAAAAATTACCATTTTCTGATTATACTTTTGATTATTGTACAATAAGCTTTGGCATACGCAATGTAAGCAATATAGAATTAGCTTTAGCTGAAATCTTAAGAGTGCTAAAGCCAGGGGGTAAATTTGTATGTTTAGAATTTATTAATCCTAAAAGCAATAGCCTACATGTTGAAAAAAGCAATTTAATAGAGAAATTATACGATTGGTATTCTTTTAATGCAATACCTAAGATAGGTCAATTGGTGGTAGGAGATTCTTCACCATATCAGTATTTAGTAGAAAGCATAAGAGATTTTCCTTTGCATAATTTGTTTATCAATATGTTAGAAACAACTGGCTTCTATAAAGTAGCAGCCAAGACATTGAGTTTTGGAATTGTAGGGCTGTATAGTGGTTATAAAGTCACTTAAGCATTATTTTCTAACAAGCCAATAATCTTTTATTTTATTAAGTTATATTTATAATAAGCTTAATTGTTAAATTTCAATAAGCTTATTAACATGACACTTATAGCACCTGATTAAAACTAAAATAATGAGCAATCAACATGTCGAGCAAATACGAAATCGTCTAAATATTTCTAATTTAGTAAGCCGTTATGTTACGATAAAACATAAGGGAAATAACGAATATTTAGGTTTATGCCCATTCCATCAAGAAAAAAGCCCATCTTTTACTGTAAGTGATGAAAAAAGGTTTTTTCACTGCTTTGGATGCGGAGCACATGGGGATATATTCACTTTTTTAATGCAAATAGATAACATAGGTTATAGAGAAGCATTAGAGAAATTAGCTTATGAAGCAAATGTAGAATTACCTAAAAAAAACGATTACACAGAAGCAAGTGCAACAACAGCAGTATATTATCAAATACTAGAACAATTAAGTGAATATTATCATGAATCATTGTTTAAAGATAAAGGTACTAGAGCTTTAAAGTATCTACAACATAGAAACATAAATTTAGAAACAATTAAGTTATACAGACTAGGATATGCTACTAAAGATAGTGAAGAAGTAATCAACTTTTTGAAAAAAGAATTTACCATTGAAGAAATAGTCAATAGTGGTGCTTTATCGTTAAGTAAAAATAGTAATAAACTATTTAACCCCTTTGCTGACAGAGTTATTTTTCCTATATGCGATAACCAAGGCAGGACCATAGCTTTTGGTGGCAGACTACTAGAAACAACTTATGATAATCAGCCTAAGTACCTTAATTCTGCAGAAAGTATATTATTCACTAAAAAAGAAAATTTATATGGATTTCACCTTGCTAAAAAATCAATAAGCGACAGTAAAAAATATAGTCAATCAGCACCATCCTTAGTTAATGAATTATCTAAGAATAGGGAAATAATAGTTGTAGAAGGATATTTAGATGTATTATCACTAGCTAAATCTGGGATAAAATCAGTAGTCGCACCTCTAGGAACGTCTATTAGCGCAGAGCAAATTAAGATTTTATGGCAATTATCAAACAATCCTACTATATGCTTAGATAATGATACTGCTGGATATAATGCCATGATGCGTTTAGCTCAATTAATATTGCCTTATATTCAACCTGAAAAAAGTTTGAAATTCTTAAAATTAAACTTAGCTAAAGACCCAGATGAAATAATAGAACAAAAGGGATTGGGTGAATTTCTAAGCCAATTTAACAAAAATAGAATAAATTTAGCTGATTTCTTATTTCAAGGATACTTACAAAATAAAGAAGAGTATAACACCCCAGAATCCAAAACTCACTTATTAGAGCAGCTTAATAACCTTGCTAATACTATAAATCATAAATTGTTAAACTATGAATACAAAAAATATTTTTATAAATTATATAAAGATAATTTTTATCAATTTAACAAAAACAATTACCTAACTGCAAAAAATGAAAAATCAGCAGAATTTCAGTTAAAAAATCATATTAAAAGCAGCCCTACTATTCCGTCAGGATTTTCAAAACATATTATAATTTTATTTAAAGTATTAATTAATGACCCTCACCTACTCAAAGACTATGATATATATAGTCGCTTTAATCATATTGAAATACAAGATAGTATAAGCGAACTAAGAGACTATATGATATCAGTTTATGATAATTTAGGCCCATGGTCATCAGTAGATGAATTGCTAAATAACGTTAATACCAGTAACCATAATCCAAACCTAATACCACTAACAAACATCATAGAAGAAATATTAAAACACCCTTATCTAATTACGGAAAGCGATACTAATCAAATCAATAAAGCACAGCTACTTGTGAATGCATTCAAATTGCATGATTTAGAAATATTACAAAAACATATAAAAGAAGTAGAATTAGAATTACAAAATTATAGTAAGATGGAAAAGGTAGATTTAGTCGATGATAATAAGAAACTAAATGATGAAGAAATGAATAAGATCTATTCTAGGTTCTTAGAATTGAAAAAGCATGAATATCAGTTAAAACTAGAATTAAATATAATATAAAATTAATAAATATAAAAATGGATAATCTTAACCTTGTTATCGGCATTAGCGGAGCTAGTGGTGCAATATATGGAATACGTTTGTTAGAAACTCTACATCAATCTCATGTCAAAGTGAATTCTCACTTAATCATCAGCAATGCTGCTAAGTTAACTATAACTCATGAAACTAATTATAAACTTGATGAAGTAAAGTCATTAGCAACAAATGTATACAATAATTTAGATATAGCTGCTTCTATATCTAGCGGTTCATTTATACATAATGGAATGATAATAGCGCCCTGCTCAGTAAAAACAATGGCAGAAATAAGCAATGGAGTAACAACTTCATTGCTTAGCAGAGCTGCTGACGTTACACTAAAGGAGAGACGGAAATTAATATTATTAGTGCGGGAAACTCCATTACACCTAGGTCACTTACAAAATATGGTTAATCTTACTAATATGGGCGCGATTATAGCCCCACCAGTTAATGCTTTTTATATCAAACCTAATAATATAGAAGACCTTGTTAACCATACTGTAGTGAGAATTTTAGATTTATTAGGGTTAGAACATCGGATTGGTATTTCCAGATGGAATGGATTATAATCCATTCCTAATCAGTTTGAGGATTAAGTTCAAAGTTCTATAATATACAATTTATCAGATATATTTTTCTCTACTTTAGCACTCTAGTTATTCTATAATTCAAAGCTTCTGCTATATCAAATTTAGTTATTTCAGTTTGCTCTGCTAAGTCAGCAATAGTTCTAGCTACTCTTATAACTCTATTAACTCCACGCATTGATAATTTTAATTTATCCATAGCTTCTCTTAATAACGCATTACTACTTTTATCTAATTTGGCTACATCAGCTAAAATATCCCCATCTAGCTCAGAATTTGTTCTTACTTTAGTTAAATTAAATCTACTCATTTGTAGTTCTCTAGCAAGCTTTACTCTTTTAGCAACCACAGCTGAAGTTTCTTCGGTATTATGATAATATTTATCATCTAACTCTGCTGACCTAATAGAAGGCACATTGATTTGCAAATCAAAACGATCAAATAAAGGCCCTGAAACTCTATCTTGATATTCTTGAGCACAACGAGGAACCTTACTACATGTTAAGCCTTCGTCAGCACCATAATAGCCGCATTTACAAGGATTCATAGCTGCTACCAATAAAAAATTTGCAGGGTAAGTTACATGCGAATTCACTCTTGCAATACTAATACTATGAGATTCTATAGGTTGACGTAAAGATTCAAGAACAAAACGGGAAAATTCCGGTAATTCATCTAAAAATAACACTCCTAAATGCGCTAAAGTTACCTCGCCTGGCTTAGCGTTACGACCTCCTCCAACCATAGCAGCCATAGAGGAAGAGCAATGAGGATCACGAAATGGTCTTATCTGAATTAAAGAACAAGATTCTTTCAAATTACCATTAATACTCGCTATAATACTCGCTTCTAACTTTTCTTCATTAGTTAAGGGAGGTAGCAACCCAGGTAAACGTTTAGCTAACATAGATTTACCCGAACCTGGGGGGCCAATCATTAATAAATTATGATTACCTGCTGCAGAAATTTCTAATGCTCTTTTAGCATTTTTTTGTAATTTTACATCTTTTAAATCAAGATATGTAGTCGTCGTCTCTAGATAGCTCTTAGCTTCAGGAGATATTAGCAACTGTTTACCAGAAAAGTGATTGATTAATTCAATTAAATTACTTGAAGCAACTATACTATAATTACCCGACCATGCAGCTTCTGCCCCATTAGCCTCAGGGCATACTAAACCCATTGACCAAGATTGAGCTTTAATTGCAGCAGGTAACACCCCACTTACCTCAACAATACTACCATCTAGAGATAATTCTCCCATAATAATGTATTGATCGATTTCTTCTTGCGGCACTATTTGCATAGCAACCAATAAAGCTACAGCTATAGCTAAATCAAAATGTACTCCTTCTTTTAATAAATCGGCAGGAGATAAATTGACAGTAATCCTTTTATTTGGCAAAGATAAGCCAATACTAGAAAAAGCAGCTCTAATTCTTTCTTTGGATTCAGCAACTGCTTTATTGGGTAGACCTACTATTGTAAAACAAGGTAAGCCGCTATTAGCTATATGTACTTGAACATTAACTTGACGAGCATCAATCCCTATAAAAGCTAACGAATTAACTTTAGCTAACATATTAAAAATCTAAAAAATTAAACAAAAATAAATTTATAAAGCACTTTTTATCCAACTTAAATCATATGATTGGTCAGTAAAATTAGTTAAGCGCTCATTAATAAAATTTATTACTTCAGTACTAATTCCTAATTCAGCAAATGATAATTTCAACTGATGTTGGGAAATTATACGTATGATTCCTAAAGCTGCTCTGCGTAAAGCGTGAGGGTCTTTGGAACCAGTAGGCTTTAAATTAATAGCAAACATTTGTTGTAAATTATCTAATTTATCTGCTACTGCTATTATAGCCCCTAATATTGTGGTAGGCACGCTATCATTTGGACCTTGAGGTTTATAATGCTCTTTGATAGCCTCAGCTACTTCTTTGTGCTCTCCATCATATAAAGCATAGTAATACCCTATAATACCCTGTAATTCTGGGAATTCTTTCACCATCTCAGTTACTAAATCAATTTTAGATAAAGTTGCAGCTCTACTTACCATATTATCATTACTCATTCCGAGTTGATGAGATAATCTTAACGATAAATCAGTAATACGCTGTACTTTATCACTCATATTACCTATATCAGCATGAAAAATTAGCCTACTCAGTTTACCATGCTTACTAAATAAGGAACTTTGCTGATCAAAAGAGATAAAAAACTTAGCGTCTGATAAACGAGCGCTCAAAACTTTTTCGTTACCTTGAATTATTTGATCACCATTATCATCAGTAATAGTATTAGCTACAATTATGAAATAAGGAGCAAGATTTCCATCATTATGCTCAACCATTAAGTATTTTTGATGATATTTGAGTGTAGTAATGAGAACTTCCTTAGGTAAATCCATAAATTTTTGGTCAATCTTCCCTAATAATACTATTGGATATTCTACTAAGCCTACTATTTCATTTAATAATTCTTCATCTTCTAACAATTTCAAATTCATAGTAGCTAAAGTTTTATTAATTCCTTCAATTATAATATTCTTTCTCTCTCTAAAAGACACTATTACATTGGCTAATCTAAGTTTTCGATAATACTCTTCTACATTATTAATTATTATTGCTTCAGGGGAAAGAAAACGATGACCATAAGTAATATTATCAGCAGTAATATGACCTAGTTTTAATGGAATAACTTTGTCATCTAACATGCATAAAATAGAGTGTATAGGCCTTATCCAACTCAAATCAAATTCATTCCAACGCATTGACTTAGGCCAAGTAAAAGAATTTAAAACCTCTTCTAGCACTTTTATAAGCAAGCTATTGATATCACCTTTTTGGATTAGGTGTTTATAATAAAAAAAATCTTCTCTACTTTCTAAAGCGCTAATATCAGATAAAGAATACTTCTTTAAAAAACCATTTATAGCACCTTCTGGAGAGTTTAAGCGAGGCCCCCTCACCTCTTCTTCTATAACTATTGGTAAGTCGCTACCAGGCAATCCCTTAATATGAGTTCCTAAATGCCTAGGGCTAGCGATAGTATCGTAACTTATTGAATCTGTTTCTAAATTAAGCTCTTTGAGCTTATTTATTATAGCAATACTTAAACGATTAGCGGCATCTAATTGCATATTAGCGGGCATTTCTTCAGAAAAAATTTCTAATATTAATTCACTCATAATACTGTTTTATCGAAGTTTTATATTTGTTTATTGGCTTGTAAACTTAATTCAATAGCAGTGTAACGCAATAACATACGTTATGCAAAAGAAATGATAATGAGTAATGGAAAATTAAACTATTAGGAATAGTAAGATATATATCGGAGATGTTTCAATGTTAAAGTCTCCTTGGTATACCTCTGATCATAATAGTGCAGCTCAAATTAATTAATATTAAGGGCTTAAAATTATTTTTCAAAATTCGCTTTATTAGTATATCAAACTGATTGTTCTACTAAATTACTCCAATATGGACATAAATCAAACTGATCAGGATATAAATCTCTAATACAAGATTTAGCTGTTTCTATGAAACTTAAGTATTTATCAATTTCTTGGGTAGGGGTAGAGTTATATTCTTCTAAGTACCAACTAAATTGTGAAAATTTATTAACTATTATATCTTTGAATACTGCACTAGGTACTTTTGCTAACTTAACAAGACTCTCTTGTAATTCTTCTTTACTAAAAACTTTATTTCCAAAATGATAATGATTTTCATTTAGTTCAGTAAACCTATAGCATTTCTCTATTCCTACACCATCCTTAAATATATGCATACCAAGATAGTCGTGGTTTTGAAAATCAATAACACTAACGTGAGTTTTACCATCTAAATTCACTACCACCATATTGCCGTACTCACTCCTATTACTTAAACCGTTAAAAAGTGATAATGCAACAACAAATGTAAAATTTGCAGATTTTTCAACAAGATTCCAATTATAGCTTATAGAATCCTTAATTTCTTTTGAAGCAACATAGTTTTTATCGTCCGTAGAAGACTTTATTACAATGTTATATGGAGCTAAATCATCTCCTAAGAAGTAACTATTAATAGCACTTCCATATAACTCTAAAATCGCACTTGAATAGAAAGCATCCTCACTTGCTTTTTTAACGTACCAATTAGTTTTATCATTTTCATCTTCAACCATAACAGCTTTATTTCCAGTCGAATGGGTTTCTTTTTTAATTTTATTTTTTAATAAATCTGAATATTTAGTCATGTAAAGTTTTTAAATTAATTGCAATTTTTATCTTAAAAAGCATTTAAAAGCAAGGATTTTTGTATTTTTTGTTTTCTTTATTCTTTAATGCAGATAGGTTGGCATAAAACATGAAAAAATAAAAAATTATAAAGATGAAGAGTTTTGGAGATGAAGTAGAGTAAATATGTCTATATTTAAAAATATGATAAAATACTGGAAGAAGCTGAATAAAAGAAAAAACAAGAAGTGACAAGTCCAAATGCCTTACTTATGGAAGAAATGCTATTAATGGCTTTAGAAATACTTAAAGGAAAATCGGAGATATTTTCATGTTTATCCTTTTTATGGGATATCATTAATTAGATGGCACTGTTAACAAAATAATTTATATAATTTAGCAGTAGCAAGATCGGTAAAACTAAGAAAGATAGGAGCCATTTTAAAGTATCATATCCTTTATCATATCAGCTACAAGATACTTTATTTATTCCAAGGCAATTTTTTTCATTCTCTTGCTCTCATCGTTTTTTTAAGCTCATCCACCATGTATATGGAGTAGCACGATATTTTGATCACTCAATATATCTTTGATGCTTTGAATTTACCTGAATTAGGTATAAGCTTTTAAGCTGGATGATGTAAGTTGTGGTTTTTAGTATAATAATTAA
>CAYLWW010000028.1:0-18626 GCA_964387585.1 uncultured Candidatus Midichloriaceae bacterium | reverse complement strand
CATTATTATTTGAAACTTGGGTAGAAAAATTCTTAATAAATGAGTTAAAACCTGGAACTGTGGGGATAATGGATAATGCAACTTTCCATAAATCTGAAAAAACTAAAAAACTTATAGAAGATGCCGGTTGCACAATTCTTTTCTTACCTCCTTATTCTCCTGATCTAAATCCCATCGAAACTTTTTGGGCTAATTTTAAAGCTAAAATTAGAGCTGTTATCAATAACTTTTCAAATCTACAATCATTTATTAGCTGATTTTACTCCATGCCTTATTCCTTCTGTTTTTTGGAATTATCTCCTTTTTTCACCTACTTAGTGTTCTGAGTTAAACCAAATATTTTTCTGCTATTTCTTCGTATTGGATACCTCTTCCATGTAGCTTCGTTATTTTTTATTTTTTCTTTCATGACTTATTAATTCCAAAGTTCCTGACTTTTTACAACACTTTAGCTATAGTTAAAATATCCGATGCTACCTTGTTGGAGTTGTAACAAATCTATTCATAGTAAAGCAATAGAAGGAGTTAAAAGTATTTTAAATATTTTTGGGAGTTATATAGCTTATTAATTTCTCAGCTATCTGAATGGCGTTAAGAGCGGCACCTTTGCGTAAATTATCTGTAACTATCCACATATCAAATGCATTAGGGTTAGAGTGATCTTTGCGTAAACGTGAAACATAAACAGTTGGAAATCCTACGCAATCAATAGGAGTCATATAATCATTATCCATAAAAGTTATAAATGGAGAATTTTTTAATATCTTAATTATATCTTTGATATCTACTTTTTCGCTAAATTCTATATTAACAGATTCACTATGACCAACGAATACAGGAACTCTAACGCAAGTAGCGCTTACTCCTATTGATTTATCCCCTAGGATTCTGCGTGTTTCATTTATTAATTTATGCTCTTCCTTAGTATAACCATCATCAACTAATTCATCAATTTGCGGTATAATATTAAATGCTATAACCTTTGGGAACACTTTAGAGACGATATCGCTTGAAAGAAACTTTGTTTTAGTTTGATTATAAAGTTCATCCATAGCTTTTTTACCAGCTCCAGATACAGATTGATAAGTAGATATAACAATCCTTTTTATTTTCATATAATCATATAATGGCTTTAGAACTGTAACTAACTGTATTACTGCGCAATTAGGGTTGGATATAATATTATGATTACTATAATCTTTTAACGACTCCGCATTAACTTCTGGAACTATTAACGGTATTGTTTCGTCCTTCCTAAAATAAGAGGAATTGTCTATAACAACGCAATTACTTTTAGCTGCCATTGGAGCATAATGCTTAGATACATGTGAGCCTGCAGAAAATAAAGCGATATCAACTTCATCAAAAGAGAAATTGTTTAATGATCTAACTTTTAGCTTTTTTTTCTCTCCGTAACTTACTTCTTTTCCTACTGAATGCTCTGAAGCAATTGGGATCACTTCCTTTACTGGAAAATTTCTCTCCTCTAAAACTTCAAGCATCACCCTGCCTACATTTCCTGTAGCACCAACTACTGCTATCTTATAGCTCATTTTTCATTACCTTTTCAATTCAAAGTTATTAGAGGTTTCAATCTCATGCTATTATAAAAATCACCCTTACTAAAATCACAGTCTGCGTTTTTTATTCTTATGATGAATAATGGTTAAGATTGGAGCTGAAATATATATAGAAGAATAAGTACCGAAAGCAATACCAAATAAAGAAGCAAAACTAAAGCCTCTTAAGGTATCACCACCAAATACCCCTAATACTAGGCAAACAACCAAAGTTGTCAATACCGTCATTACGGTACGCGATAAAGTTTCATTTATACTTAGATTAATTATATAATTAATCTCTTTTTTAGGAAATTTCACTAAATTCTCTCGTATACGATCATAAATTACAACGCTATCATTAATAGAATAACCTACTACAGTAAGTATAGCAGCTATAGATGTAAAATCAAACTCATATCCAGTAACTAAGTAAAAACCTAAAGTAATTATAGCATCATGAAGTAAGGCAAGTATTACCCCTATACCAAATTGCCATTCAAACCTTAACCAGGTATATAACATCATAACTACTAATGAAATTGCTAAAGCTATAAATGATTTAATAGTAAAGTCATAACCAACTTTTGGCCCTACATAATCAATACGCTTAAACTCAAATTCTTTACCTAATTTTACGCTCAATAATTCTTTTATCTTTGCTATCTCATCAGAATTATCGGCACCAGAAGCTAAAGGTGGGAAACGTAACATTATATTTTTATTATTATCAGTATGATATTCCTGAATATGAAAGTTATTATAATGATTTTGATTTAAAAATTCTCTTAATTCTTCTGCAGAAGTTTGCTCCGAGCAAGAAAATTCAACTAATATACCTCCAGCAAAATCTATACCAAAATTTACTCCCTTAAAAACTAGACCAAATATAACTAATACAGTCAGTAAAAAACTGAAAATAAATGCATAATGTTTTTTGGCAATAAAATCGAAATTGGTATGTTGTGGTACCAATCTTAGAGGAAAACGCATAAATATATCAAAACTTATTATAAAAATATTATTTCAAGGTGGGATTATAAAAACTTTAAAAAATTTAAGCAACATGTATAACCTCTTTTTCTGTAATAATCGCATTAACTTTTATATCATGGGTTAAAGTGGGTATCGTTTCAGCTTCTTGTAAGCTGAAAGCACAGCAAATTTTAAAAGCATTTTTAAAGTTTAAGTTATGATTAATAGTAAAATCATAGTATCCTCCTCCCTTTCCTAAACGCTTCCCTGATCTGTCAAAAGCCATAAGCGGCATAATTATTATGTCAGGCACTACTACATCTAATTTTTTTACCTGGTATTCATCATAGATAGGTTCTAGTATACCTACTGAATTTTGTTTTAAAGATTGCTTAGGAGACCACTGAACAAATTTTAAGTTAGCTGTATAAACATTTTGTGAAGTTGCTACTATTCTTTCTTTGCTTAACATTACTGGAAGAAAAATCTTTTTATCTATAGAGTTAAGGTAATTAAGTATACATGATATATTAACTTCATTATTCGTAGGATAAAAAACAAATACGTTATTTATTTTTTTTATTTTCTCTAAAAGTTGGAAAAATTCCTTAAAATTTTTGCATATAATAGTGCTAGCAGAATTAATGTAATCTTCAGTTAAGTTGCTTAAAATTCCCTTGTATAATAGTCTTAGATTAGCTTTGTTTTTATTTATACTATCCATTATACTCCTAATAAATAAGGCATTAAAATATCATATCTAAAAATTTACAAACATAACTGCCTAAATCTTTTGTTATCTATCATTTATAATTATTTACATTTTATGAATAAGCTTAAAAAACATTTGTTACTAAAATGGCATTATAATATTGGAAATGAATTGTTATTTCATGATAAACCACAAAATCGATTAAATATAGATTGTAGTAAAATTGCATTTATAGATAGTAAGGAAATAGTTAATAAGAATAAAAATATCGATAATAATAAATTAAAAGTAGATAAAGCTTCTATAATTGAAAAAGTTAATCATAAAGATTTTAATAATTATAATCATTCTGAAAATGAAAAATTTATGCCTAAAGTGAAACAAAATGATAAATATGAACATATTGACTCCGAAGAATATAGGCTAGCTTTAGATCTAGCTAATAGAGTAAAAGACTTACAAGAATTAAAAGAAGCAGTATCCAAGTTTGATGGTTGTGAAATAAAAAAAACCGCTATTAATACAGTATTTTCTGATGGAAATCCTAATGCCAGTATTATGCTAATAGGAGAAGCACCAGGAGCAAATGAAGATAAGTACGGAATACCATTTTGTGGTCAAAGCGGTATCTTGCTTGACAGTATACTGCTATCTTTAGCTTTAACTAGAAAAGAAGTATACATCACTAATACTGTTTTTTGGCGTCCCCCTGGCAATAGAAGGCCTACTACAAAAGAAATTGCTATATGCAAGCCTTTTGTGGAAAAGCATATAGCATTGGTAAACCCTAAGCTTATCATATTAGTTGGTAGTACCGCTGTAGAGGCTTTATTGCAAGTTAATGTACCTATAACTAGTTTACGAGGCAGGGATTTTCAGTATAAAAACGATTATTTAACTAATGATATCAACTTAGCAGTAATATTTCATCCTTCTTATTTATTAAGGCAACCTTTACAAAAAAAAGCTATGTGGTCAGACATGATTAAGATCAAAAAAAAGTTTTTAGAGGAGTGATGAGTAGCTTATTTTTGAGCTTGTTATTTTAATTGATATTTTAATCAAAATTCATTTAAATCTGTCTTAATTTAATTTACTTTGTTAAATTTAAATGTTAATTACTAAATATAGCAAAATAATTGTAATTAAATTAAATAATAACGAGTAAAGAATAGTATTTATGACAAATGAAATAGAGAAAAAAATAAAACTAAAACAAGTAATTAATAAAATATTAAGTGGTATAGAGAATGATGAAAATAAATCAATATTATTAAAAGAAATTGAAAATACTGAACGAAATATTATTGATGAAGTACTAAGCGAAGAAAGCTACGAAATACTTAGTGATGAAGTACTAAGCGAAAAAAAGTACGAAATACTTAATGGTATTGCTCTTTTAAATCCAGAATTGCTCAAGCTTTTATTTGAAAAAGCTAGTCCAGATATCATTAAGAATGCTTTTACAGCAAATAATTATCAAATGTTTCTTATTACTGCTTGTTTTAATGCAAATTCCTTCAATTTCTTACTGGATAATGTTGATTCAGACACAGTTAATAATATTCTAATAATAGATAATTATAAAATATTTAGAGAATCGGCCTATATTAACTCGAAGTCACTCAAATTATTATTTGAAAAAGCTAGTCCAGATATCATTAAGAATGCTCTAAATAGTGAAGTGTTGTGTAAGGCTTTTCTTATAAATCCTGAATCATTCAAATTATTATTTGAAAAATCTGAAGTTGACTTAATCAATGATTTCTTAATAGCAAATAACTATAAAATATTTAGTGGAGCTATACAAAATAAAAAAGATCTGAATTCATTTTCTGAAGCAGAAAAAGCAGGTGCTAAAATAGCAGCGCAACAATACCAATTATTAAGTGCAGAAGCTACTTCGAATCAAGAAGTACTTCAATCATTGGCTAAAGTGAGGGCGGATGTTGAAACAACGGAGCTAAAAGCTAAATTATTTACTAGAGCCGCTTCAAATCAAGACAATCTTAAGTTCTTGCTTGAAAAAGCTGATATAGATATAGTTAATAATGCTCTAATAGCTGATAACTACAGCTTACTTAATGAAATTTCTTCAAATAAAGAGCTACTCAATTTATTATTTGATAGAGCGCTTGAAAAAAATACTGAAAATACAAAGTTACTTGAATCATTACTTGATAAAGTTAGCATAAATGTAATCAATGATATTTTGACAGCAAATAACTATCAGCTATTTATTAAAGCTCCTGTAAATAAAGAGGCGCTCGAATTATTACTTGATAAAGTGAGTCTAGATATAGTCCATAATGCTATAAAAGCTGACCAATATGAAATGTTTAGCACAGCTGCTAATTTTAATCCACAGTCGCTCAAATTATTATTTGAAAAATTCAGCACTAACGCAGATATAATTAACAACGCTTTAACAGCTAGCAACTACAAGCTATTTATTGAGGCTAGTGTAAATCAAGAATCTCTTGAATTCCTATTTGGAAAGGCGAGTTCAGATATGATTAATGACGCTTTAAAAGAAAATAATTATCAAATATTTAGGGAAGCTACTTATTTCCAAACAAAATCATTAGAGTTTTTATTTGAGAAATTTGCTTCTGATTCAGATATTATTGAGAATGCTTTGATAGCAAATAATTATCAAATATTTACTGAAGCTGCTCAGTATAATCTAGAGTCACTGAAATTCTTATTTGAAAAAGTTGATGTAAATATAATTGATAGCGCTATAAAAGTAAATGGGGATCAAATGCTTTACCTAGCTGCTCAGTATAATCTAGAGTCACTGAAATTCTTATCTGAAAAATTGGATGGAAGCGTTCTTAAGGAAACTTTCTCTTCAGAAAATCATGCTTATTTACTGCAGTTAATTTTAGGTTTATCTGAAGATGGGTTAAGGCATATTGGAGAAATAATAAAAGAAAAGATAGAAAATGAAGAGCTTTGGGAAAATGCTTTTACTAATAATGAATTAGTATACACTGATGCTTAAATTTTAACTTAACTAACATAAACCTTAGAGCTATAAACGTTCTAAGGTTTTTTTAATCTTTATAACATTATTAACTTAGAAAGTTGATAGCTCATTCTATTGATATAGCTTGGAAATTGCCATTGAAAATTAGGTATTTCAAAAGTGATCTGAATAAGTGTATTCCTAATAGCTATATAATTTTTAAGTATTTGATAAGATATATATTCAGAAAAACATTGTTAAAAGTATAAATTATTTATTTAGCTAGGTTTTACCTTCCTCTATTTTTCTCTTTGCCTTGTGATATTTCTTGAGCTTTGATTAAATTAACCCAGAAGCCTTGAGAATTATTGCCATTCTCTATATTCATGCGTGCTATTATATATCCTAACTTTTGTGACATGATCAAATTGGACCAAAAGCCTTTAGGTTTTGCTATACCTACTATCTTCTTATCTAATTCTAGAGTTTTTTCTTGGTTATTTTGTAACTTTTGCACAACTACTTCTTCAGTACTTAAAGAGTTAGTTAACTCTTCAGTTAATTCTTCTTTTTGTTTATCTCTTAATAGCTTATCATTTTTTTGATGATGTTGTGGTTTAGTATTGTTATTACGATAAGGTGACTTGCTCCAAATATCTTCGATATTGCTTTTGTCTTTATTCATTACTCTATGCTTAAGTTTAAGTTTCATTACTATAGCTAATGTAATGATGAATACGGTAGTTAATACTAGCCAGTAATATTCCATAGGCTTATCTTTACTTAATGCATTATAAAGTGATTTTAATATTTTTTATTATAATTACTAAAGACTTTCATTTTAGCATAAATTAGTTTTTTTATGTTAGAAAGGTGTTTTTCTATAAAAAATAAATAATCTATTGTAATAAAATATGGCTATTAAGCAAAATTTATTTGCAATAATCTTTATACTTAGGTATTTATAATTGTTTGTTTCAATTTCTTATTTTATTAAATTGCTCTTATTATCTTAAGTCTTTTTAGTGATTATGAAAACTTTTGTAATATTTTGTAATATTCAAAATTCAAAGCTTTGTAATATCATTATATTTTTTGTTAAAGTATAGCCAGTATGAATATTAAAAATTTTTTTAAGCGTAAAACAGTAAGTGAATTAAAAAAAGAGGCTGAAAGTTCTAGTGAATTAAAGCGCTCTTTTAGCGCTTTTCAGCTTATATTATTAGGTATAGGCGCTATTATAGGAGCGGGAATTTTTGTTCTTACTGGTACCGCAGCAAGTCAAGCTGCTGGTCCAGCTGTAGTATTGTCTTTTATATTAAGCGGAATTGCCTGTATGTGTGCAGGTTTATGTTACGCTGAATTGTCCTCTATGATACCTGTTTCTGGTAGTGCTTACACTTATATATATGCTACTTTAGGAGAAATAGTAGCTTGGATAGTCGTCTCATTGGTTATAGTTGGAACAGTTTTAATCATAAGTTCTGTAGCTAGCGGTTGGTCTGGTTATGCTATGAGTTTTCTTGAAGATTTAGGTATGCATATTCCCGGTAAATATACTGCTTTAATAAGTTTATTTGGTGATAGAAAATTTGGAATTGAAGTTGATTTTTTTGCCTTCTTTATAGTAATAGTTATGACATCTATACTGTATTTTGGTGCTCAAGCTTCCAATCTAATCAATGCTATAATAGTTTTTATTAAAATGTCTGTTCTCATAGCTTTTATAGTATTGGGTGCCACTAAAATTGATACTCAAAACTGGGTTCCCTTTATTCCAGAAAATACCGGAGAGTTTGGTAAATTTGGTTGGTCAGGAATTGTAAGTGGGGCTGCTTTAGTTTTTTTAGCATATAATGGCTTCGATACCGTAGCTACTGCTGCTCAAGAAGCCAAAAATCCTCAACGTGATTTGCCTATAGGAATACTAGGTGCTTTAACTGTATGTTCTATAACGTATATATTAGTAGCGTTAGTTCTTACAGGATTGGTAGATTATAGAGAATTAAATGTAGCTCAGCCTATAGCTATAGCTGTTAATAAAATGAACATGCCCTGGTTTGCAAAAATAGTAAAAATAGGAGCTATAGCCGGTCTTAGCTCTGTGATTCTTTCTATGATGTATGGGCTTGTTAGAGTAATATTTGTTGTTACTAAGGATGGATTATTACCTAGTATTTTAGCAAAAAGTCATGTGGTATACAAAACTCCTCATGTAGCAACTATTATTATGGGTTTACTTATTAGCTTTATGGCTTCTGTAGTGCCTTTAGAACATATGGTTAAATTGGCTAACTTTTGTATTATTTCAGTATTTAGTGTGGTTTGTTTTGGTTGTATTTATTTGCGTTATAAACAGCCTGAAGTTAAGCGAGTTTTTAGATGTCCGTTTATGCCGTGGACCCCACTTTTTGGCGTAGTATTGTTTATACAAATTTTAATTGGCTTACCTATAGAAGTTTATCTCCAAGCTCTTGGTTTAGTTATTGTTGCTATCATATATTACATGATATATGGTTATCGTCACAGTATTTTGCAGAAAAAACATTGTACAGAAGTTGAAAAAAGTTAAGTTAATATTTTATGATTTTATAATTGAGGGGGTGAATTTTTGTTATTTACTTAAAAATCACCTTAATTAAATAAAAAATAATATTTAAGTATATATTCTTAAAAATGAAGAATTGGTAGAAGTGAGTAGTAGAGTATATAAAGGTCTTATATATAGCGGCAAGTAATAGGCCAACTTTTGTTGAGTATATAAGGCATTATTGATCTATAATTAAGTATGATAGAAATTATGGAAGATAATTCAGAAATATTAGATCAAAATTTTAAAAAAAATCGAATTCCAATTTCGTCTAGAGAGGATTTTTTCCGTATCTCACTAATCATTCCTGTATTTAATGAGGAAGAGTCGATTAATTTATTCTTGGATTCTGTAATACCGATATTAGAGTCTGTTACTTCTAATTGGGAAATGGTATTTGTTAATGATGGTAGCGTTGATAATACTTTGCCTTTAATTATTTCTAAAAGTTTAGATGATATCCGTATAGTAGTCATTGATTTTTCTAGAAATTTTGGTAAAGAAGCTGCTTTAACTGCGGGTATAAATTATGCTACAGGCGATGTTGTTATACCTATAGATGTTGATATGCAAGATCCTCCTGAAATGATACCTATTATGATTGATGAATGGAAAAAAGGTTATGATGTTGTATTAGCAGTAAGGGGTAAGAGAGATAAAGATTCGTGGTTAAAAAGGACTAGCGCTATATTATTCTATAAATTTATCTCTAAAATAGCTGATATTAATATACCTCAAAATGTCGGAGATTACCGCTTATTGGATAGGAAAGTGGTGGATGTATTAAAATTGTTGCCTGAGCGCAATAGATTTATGAAAGGAATTTTTGCTTGGGTTGGATTTAACAGTACTAAGATTAGCTTTGATCGCCCAGCGAGAAAAGCTGGTATCACATCTTTAGGGTACTTTAAATTGTTAAAACTTGCTTTGAGTGGTGTTATATCATTTTCATCATTTCCTTTGAGGATATGGTTATATATTTCATTAATTGTATTCTTATCGCCATTTTGTTTGATTTTTTATTCTATGCTTGTAGGAGCTGATGCTTTAGGTTCTACTAAAACTGAGTTTTATAATATTATAATTTATGCTTATTTGTTTTTAACTGGACTACAATTTTTAGCTATTTCAACCTTAGGTGAGTATTTAGTAAGAATTTATGATGAAGTAAAAAATAGACCTTTATATGTAGTAAGAAAAGTATATAAAAAAAATCATTAAGAATGACATTAAATTTTTCACTTAATTTATCTGAGTGCATAAGAGTAAATTTAAAATAAGGCTCTATGATAATGCTAATAATTTTAGGGTTAAGAGGGTAAAATTATTATCGCGTAGCTCATTAATTATAGTGCTGACTGGAGGTATAGCTACTGGTAAATCATATATCTCAGCATATTTAAAAAAGTTTGGGTTATATGTTATCAATAGTGATGAATTAGCTTCAAAAGTTATGTCTAACAAAGATGTTTTAAACAAGTTGGAGAGTGCTTTTGGTGAATCTTTAGTAGTTGAAGATCGTTTGAATAAAGAAAAATTAAACCAAATCTTATTTTCTAACATCGATAATAGTTTTGAAAATCTGATTAAGCTTGAAGAAGTTATTCATCCTTTTATAAATAACGAAAGAAATCATATAATTAATAGTATTCGTAATAAAGGTAAACGTACTATATTGATAGAATCTCCTTTATTTCTTGAAAGTAACATAAAATGTAACTATAATTGTTTAATTATTACTAGCTCTCCTTTAAAAGTTCAAAATATTAGAGCTATGGCAAGAAAAAATATGAGTAATAATAAGTTTAAAGCTATAGTTAATAGACAATTTTCGGATATACAAAGAAAAGTCAGTGCGGATTATATATTAAATACAGCTGGAAATAAATTAGCGGTGAAAAAAGCTTTATTAAAATTACTTGTTGGGTATGAGCGAATTAAGAGAAATAGTATTAGATACTGAAACCACTGGGTTAGCAACTAAAGATGGTCATAGAATCATCGAAATAGGTTGTGTTGAGCTTATTAATAAAATTAAAACAGGCAACCACTTTCACACTTATGTTAATCCTCAAAGGCCAGTAGAAAGTTCAGCTTTTGCTATTCATGGTATTTCAAATGAATTTTTGCAAGATAAGCCTATGTTTTCCAGTATAGCATATGATTTCGTTGCTTTTATAGGTAATAGCAAATTAGTAATACATAATGCTCCGTTTGATACTCAATTTATTAATCATGAGTTAGCATTATTAGGTTTGCCGTTGTTATCTATGGTAAAGGTAGTTGATACTTTAGTAATAGCACGTAAAAAATTTCCTGGATCTCCTGCAAGTTTAGATGCTTTATGCAAAAGATTTAATGTTAGTTTAGAAAGTCGTACAAAGCATGGTGCTTTGGTTGATGCGGAGTTATTGGCATCAGTATATATAGCTATGTATGGAGTAGTCCAAAATAGTATCGCTTTGTCAGAACAACAGGAATGGCGACTTGATATTGATAAAAATCAAAATTTTATTAAGAATTATCAAAAACGTTCATTTAATATTTCAACGGAAGAATTATCTAAACATAAGCAACTGTTGGATAAAATTACAGAACCTATTTGGGATGATTATAATAAACGTAAATATAAAATTGATTAATAAGGGTTGTTTTAAAGTGGCTACTATACATTATATAATTTGTATATTTAATATAATGAGTTAATTTTTAAAGATAAAAATGCATAATATACTTATATAAAAAGTAGTGTATTATTTATGATGTAAGATAACGATTTATATCTTAATAATAAAAGATTTATCAATACTATGTCGAGTGTTTTAATTATAGATGATGAGTATGATATTAGGGAGCTTATAGCTGATACTCTTATTGATGAGGGGTACACTGCTATTACAGCTCATAATATTGAAACTGCTTTACATAAATTAGCGACTACTTCGCCTAAAGTGGTAGTACTTGATATATGGTTGGAGGGAAATCATATGGATGGTATAGGGTTATTAAGAGATATTAAGAAGCGTTACCCTACTTTGCCAGTTATTATGATTAGTGGTCATGCTAATACGGAAATAGCGGTTCAAACGATAAAACTTGGCGCATACGATTTTATTGAAAAGCCTTTTAAATCTGATAGGCTATTAATTCTAGTGAAGCGAGCTATCGAAGCCAAGCAATTAAGTGATGTAAATAATTTATTACGATATGATTTTCAAGAAACTCACTTAATAGGTAATTCTAAAGCTATAGCTACTATAAGAGAGCAAATTAAGACTTCTGCTTCTAGCAATAGCAGGGTGATTATCATTGGTGAAAGTGGTGTTGGAAAGGGTGTGTTAGCCAGGTCGATACATAATTTATCTAAGCGTTGTTATCAGCCTTTTATTCATGTTCGTACTTATAATAAGAATTCGGAATTAATTGAACAAGAGCTGTTTAGTGGTGAAAACTACGATCAAGGAGTGTCAGCTTTAGAAAGAGCTAATGGAGGTACTTTATTTATTGAAGAGATTGCTAATTTACCAATGAAATTACAATTGCGCTTGCTTGACGTAGTGCAAAATGGCTTCATTCATAAAAATGGCGAGAAAATTAGTTTAGATATAAGATTCATTACCTCTTCTAGTAATAATATAGAGTATCTTTTATCAATAGGCGAATTGAATGAAACCCTTTACTCTAGGCTTAGTACTGTGAATTTTTTTATCCCTGCATTACGTGATAGAAAGCAAGATATAGAGCTATTATCAGAATATTTTTGTAAAAAATTAGCTAATGAGTTTGCATCAAGTAATCCAGTTATTTCTGACTCAGCTTATTCGTTAATGATGGCATATGATTGGCCTGGTAATATTAGGCAATTGCGTAATGCTATAGAAAGACTACTGATTCTAGCTAATAAGCAAAATAAAAAAGAGATTACGTCTGAAATGTTATCATATGAAATATTGAATTCGGCAAATCACTTTTACAGTAATCTTAGTGCTACAACTAGTTTAATTGATAAAAACTATAAAGATGCTAAGAGAATGTTTGAAAAAGAATATTTAAAAGCTCAATTACTTAAATTTAATGGAAATATAGCCAGGACAGCTGGTTTTATAGGAATGGATAGAGCTGCATTACATCGTAAATTAAAGGTTTTACAGCTAAGTAAGCATATAATTTCAAATGCTAGTTAAGTATAAAAGAAATTATAATGTTTAAGGCTAATATTTGAAGTAATAAATAATATGTCTAAGTTGCTAGTAATAGGATTAGGCAACCCTGGAAAAAGTTATGAAAATAACCGCCATAATATAGGGTTTATGCTTATAGATGCTATATTAAACAATATCTATAAGCAGCAATTTTCTGAAAAATTTAATGGTTTGATGCAAATTATCGAGATTGCTAAAATTGATCTTATAAAATCGTCTAATATTCAAAATGTTAAGCATTTAATCATGTTCAAGCCGTTAACTTACATGAATAATTCTGGTCTTGCTATAAGTAAGCTAGTAAATTTTTATAAATTAAGTATTAACAATGTTATTGTAATTCATGATGATTTAGATCTTGAATTAGGTAGATTAAAAGTTAAGTTAGGTGGAGGTAGTGGTGGTCATAATGGCTTGAAGTCTATGGATATTCATATAGGTAATGGCTACTATAGATTAAGGTTAGGAATAGGTCATCCTGGTAACAGTAATCAAGTTAGTGATTATGTATTAAGTAATTTTTCTCAAGCAGAATTTGAGAAAATAAAATTGATACAAAAGCATATTATATCATCAATGCATTTATTATTGAATAAGGAGATGGATAAGTTTATAAGCTCTATCAATAGTTACAAAATTGAAAATATTCAATAATAAGAAATTTGTCACTTTATAATTTAAAAGAGTAAGAAAAAATGGGATTTAAGTGTGGTATAGTTGGGTTACCCAATGTTGGTAAATCAACGTTGTTTAATGCTTTAACTAATAGCATAGCGGCTGAGGCAGCAAATTTTCCCTTTTGCACTATCGAGCCTAATATTGGTAGTATAGCAGTTCCTGATAATCGTTTAGAAGATTTGGCTAAAATTGCTGGATCAAAAAAAATTATTCCTACTAGAATTGAAATAGTTGATATAGCTGGTCTAGTAAAAGGAGCTAGTAAAGGTGAAGGATTAGGTAATAAGTTTTTAGGGCATATAAGGGAGGTGGATGCTATAGCTTATATGTTACGTTGTTTTGATGATAGTAATGTAGTTCATGTTAATGGTATTATAGATCCATTATATGATGCTGAAATAATAAAAACTGAATTAATGCTAGCTGATTTAGAGAGCTTAGAAAGACGCTTACCTAATATTGAAAAGAAATTTAAGCAAGACAAAAGTTTATCAAAACAACTAGAACTTATACATGAATTGATTAAGATATTGAATTCTGGACAATTGCCTAGTAAAGAATTACTTAATACTTTTCATAATGAAGTGAGATTACTACAACTTCTGAGTACTAAGCCATTTTTTTATATTTGTAATGTAGGAGAAAATGATATACTAAGTGGAAATGGCTATACGGATAAAGTGACTGAGCTAGCTAAATTAGAAAATACTTTTAATGTTGTTGTATCTGCTAAAATTGAAGCTGAAATTGCTAATTTAGGTAATCAAGAAGATAAAAAAGAATTTTTATCAGTAATGAATATTGATAGCAGTGGGTTAGATAAAGTAATTAAGCTTGGTTATGATATATTAAATTTAATTACTTTTTTTACTATAGGTCCAAATGAAGCTCATGCCTGGACTATAAAATCTGGTACTACAGCTAATAAAGCTGCAGGGGTAATACACTCTGATTTTGAAAAAGGCTTCATATGTTCTGAAATAATAAGCTATAGTGATTACGTTGAATATGGAGAACAAGGAGCAAAAAATAGTGGTAAAGCTAGATTAGAAGGAAAGACATATATGATAAATGATGGTGATATAGTGCATTTTAGGTTTAATAAGACTAGTTGATTTATATATATTAAGTTTATATATATATGTGGTTGACTAAAGTAAAAAAAAAGCTATCATATGATGTCATTTAAGTAATTAATAGTTGTTAAAGTAGAGGTTAATAATAGTGGCTCGTATTGCAGGTGTTAACATTCCGAGTAATAAAAAAGTAGATATTGCGTTGACTTATATATATGGTATAGGACGTACTGTATCTCGGCAAATCTGTGAAAAAGCTAGTATAGACATGGATAAAAGAGTTTCTGAGCTATCTGAAAATGAAGTGAGTAAACTACGTGAAGTTATAGGTTCTTCTTACACAGTTGAAGGTGACTTGCGCAAAGAAATATCTATGAATATCAAGGCTTTAATAGATATGAAGAGCTATCGCGGTATACGTCATTATAAAAAATTACCCGTTAGAGGGCAACGTACACATACTAATGCTAGGACTCGCAAAGGCAAGGCTGTTCCTATAGCTGGTAAGAAAAAGGTAACTAAGTAATTTTTTATAAAGTAACTGCTTATTCATTTTTTATTATTTTTTTAATTTAAAAATTTTGATGTTATAAAATAAAAAGTTTTGCCTAACTGGTTTTTATGCGTTATATTGTATTGCTTTATTTTTATACATTGCTAGTATAGGTAAAATCGCTATATGGTAAGCTATAAATTGTGAAATAATAGTGGCGTGCTTTTAAAAAATTGTTGTACTTGAGAATCAAATATAGAGTTTAAAATGGCGATAAAAAAAAAGGAATTTATCTCTGTTGGAGTAGCACATGTTAAGGCTACTTTCAACAATACCTTTGTGAGTATTTGTAACTTACAAGGTGATGTTATGGTATGGTCTTCTGCTGGGGCTAATGGATTTAAGGGATCCCGTAAATCCACACCTTATGCAGCCCAAGTTACTGCAGAGAAAGTGGCTAGACAAGCTATGGAAAATGGTCTTGCTACCATTGCGATTAAGGTTGATGGCCCTGGAGCAGGACGTGAGTCAGCTATTAGGGCTTTAGCTGCAGTTGGACTTAATATTACCGGTATACATGATGTAACTCGTGTGCCGCATAATGGTTGTCGTCCACCCAAAAGGCGTAGAGTATAGAACTTATACAGTGTCTTTTAGCTATATTTGGATAGTATATTTCTATGTATAGTTATTAAAAAAAACTTGGTTCCATACTACTATAAGATAGCTTATTTAAAAATAAAGCGTTTTATTTTATATGCTGTTTGGTTATGTTTAAATATGTAAGAGGTTAAAAAAGTGGAGAGAGCTAAAAGTATCTTAGCAAAAAACTGGTTATCCTTAAAAAAGCCAACAGATTACTTCTTAGTAAGTCTAACAGATAATACTGCGGTATTTAGAGTAGAGCCTTTAGAAAAGGGATTTGGCGTGACTTTGGGTAATGTACTACGTAGGGTAATGCTTTCTTCTTTACAAGGTATAGCGGTGACTGCCGTTAAAATAGAGGGGGTTGATCATGAATACTCTACTATACCTGGGGTTAAAGAAGATGTAGTAGATATCATTTTAAACTTGAAATCTTTAGTGCTAAAGAGCGCTACTACAGAAAGACGTAAGTTAAGGTTAAAGGCTGAAGGTCCTTGTACCGTTACTGCGGGAATGATAGAGCTTGTTGGAGATGTAGAAGTAGTGAATCAATCTTTGGTCATTTGTCATTTAGATCATAGTGCTCAAATTGATATGGAGCTGATAATAAATAGTGGAAAGGGTTATGTTTCCTCTGACTATAATAAAACAGATGATCTTGCTATGTCTACCATAGCTATTGATTCTATATTTTCTCCAGTAAAACGTGTGAATTATAAAGTAGAAAATAGTAGGGTTGGTGCAGAAACTGAGTTCGATCGTTTGTACCTCACTGTAGAAACTAATGGAGCGATTAGTCCTGATCTAGCTTTAGCCTTATCAGCTAAGATAGTCCAAGAACAATTGCAAGTTTTCATTAGTTTTGTAGATGTAGAGCCAGTGAAAGAGAGCGAAGAAGACAAATTACCGTTTGATTATAGATTGCTCACTAGAGTAGAGAATTTAGAACTTTCTGTTAGATCGCAAAATTGCCTGAAAAATGAAAATATAGTGTATATAGGTGATTTGGTAACTAAGAGCGAGGTTAAGATGTTGCAAACTCCTAATTTCGGTAAAAAATCTTTGACTGAGATCAAAGATTTATTATCTAAAATGAATCTAAGATTCGGTATGGAAGTACAGGGATGGCCTCCTGAAAATGTTGAAGAATTAGCAAAAAAATATGAAGAAGAAAATCATAGTTAAGTAAGTATGCGTTATTAGCTCTACTATTAGTATAGCTCGGTTAAATATTTTAAGAATTTTACATTATTGGTAAAAAATTATGAACCATGGTCACAAAGGTCGTAAGTTTAATAGAAATTGTGCTCAGCGCAAATCGTTATTACGTAATTTAGCAAAATCCTTGATAATTCATGAGCATATAAATACTACTATATTTAAAGCTAAGGATATAAGGCCTATAGTGGAAAAAATAGTTACTTTAGGTAAGACTGATAACTTACATAATAGGCGTCGTTTGATATCTTCGCTAGGTGGTGATATAGCAGTAGCTAAAAAAGTTTTTGATGTGTTAGGCAAAAGGTATTATGATAGGAAAGGTGGTTACTTAAGGATAGTAAAGACAGGTTTTCGTAAGGGGGATGCTGCTCCAATGTCAATTATACAATTTGTATAATATAACTTAGATTTTAAAACTTTTAATACTTATTAAAAAAAATATTTAATCTATCTGGGATTTATTTTAGGTAAAAGTATTATATACTTAAAGTAATGTAAGATCGATGCATCGGTGGTAATAAAATGACAGAAGCGATACTTTTTAAAGCAGAAATTAAACAAAATAATGGCAAGGGAGTTTCAAGAGCTTTACGTCGTGATGGACGTTTACCTTCTATAATATATGGTGGAGATAATCAAATAATGGTTTCTCTAAGCTTAAAAGAATTCTTAAAAGAATACAATAAGGGTGGAATACAGTCTAAAATTGTAAATATTGATTTAGGTGATACAAAAGTCAAAACAATAACTAAAGACATACAGTTTCATCCTGTTTCTGATGTTCCTTTGCATGTCGATTTTCGTGAAGTTAGTGATAACACATTAGTTAGGATAGCTATTCCGCTAAAAATTATTAATGAAGAAAAATCTCCTGGTATAAAAAAAGGCGGAGTTCTTAACACGGTTCATAGAAGTATACTTTTTCTATGCCATCCTGACTATATAGCTTCTCATATAGAGGTAGATATTTCTCATTTAGAAATAGGCCAGTCTATCCATATTAACGATTTAAACATTAATGATAAATTGGTACCTTTAGATAAGAGTAATTTTATTATATTGTCTATATCTGGTCGTTCTGATGATGAGGAATCTAAACAAAAATCTGAGAATAAAGAATAGTTAGAAATATTATCAAACTTATGGTTTGAAGCTATGCCATTATTGATAACTTAAATGCTATAAAAAAGTTGTATTAAATAACTTATAAATATCTCGTTGATAGAGTAATTGATTTCCATTACCACTTTTAATGCTTGTGATATAGTATTTTGGATTGAATTGGGGATTTTTGAAGAAGGAGGAGATAACGTCGAATATAGCATCAAAATATGGTATATTGCATTCAATACACACACCTCTCTTTATGTTAGTGCTAAATCTCTCTGCTTGGTTTAAATAGGAGCGAATATGGGGCGGTAAAAATATCAATCTATATCTAACTGATTCTATTATAGTCATTCCAATTGATAATTATAGAATTCAAAGGCTTGATCGATAGGAT
>CAYLWW010000027.1:0-18805 GCA_964387585.1 uncultured Candidatus Midichloriaceae bacterium | reverse complement strand
ATGCTAAATAGAATAGTTAATAATTTGGAAAGCATACAATATAATGGGCCTAAAAATAAGTTAAATTACCTAGAAAAACTAAAGGTATTATTGGAAAAAAACTCGGAATTAGATAACCAAGTTAAGGTTAATAATGATAAAACTCAAAAAAGCATCCTAGAAGAAGTTCACTCTGAAATAGAAATAATTAGCTTTGATAATGAGGTTTTGCAATTATTACAAGATTCATGGAATAAGAATTTCCCTTATTTAAAAGAAAATGGCGATGAAATAAGTCGCCTTCTTCTAGATATACAAAAAGCTACCTTAAGTTCAAACGAGGAAGGATTAAAGCTTAAATACGAATTGTATAATAAAGCTATTCTACAAGCGGTAGAAGCTCTTAATCTGGCAGACCTCACTCTATTTTCAAGAAAATTTAATAATTTCCGATTAGAGGCTGAGCTTGGTTTATCCTATATAACTAATGAAGATAACAAGAAAGAAATTTTGCGAAAAGAATTAGGTGAGCAAAATTCACAGCTGAATAATTCGATACTTATCAATAAAATAGAAGGTCAATTATTAGCTAGTAATGGTTGGCTAAAAGAGATAGCAATACCCGTTAGTGAAAACGAAGAAGCGTTAGCATCTAAAAAACTAGCTGAATCAATAGCATCGCTTCATAAAGAATTGGATAAAGTTAGCCTTTCTAGGTTAGGGGAAGTGCGAGAAAAGATAGAAATAATCAATGAAAAATTGTCTAATTTAGCTAGCGATAGTATTAGCCCAATAGAAAATGAGATATATTCTAAATTAAGAAACTTAGTTATTTTAGATAAAGATAAACCATCTTATTCCCTCTATGATGTATTAGCAAGAATTAATCAACAAGATTTAAATGAAGAACAAGAAATAGAAAATGTTAATGCATTTATAAATACTTTAGAACAAATTGAAAGTATTTATAATAACCTAGAAAATATAGAATTAACTAATAAAATACTCTCAAGTAATAAGAATAAATTACCAAAAGTAGAAAAATCACAGTTTGATTCTGTAACTAATCTATTTAAATCTTGGTCAAATAATTTCAGTTCTAATCTTGATTCATTAATAGATAATCAAACCGACCTTAGTTATGGCATGATGCAAGCGAAAGAGGATTATAAATCACTATTAACGAGGATAGGTCGTTCAAACGCGGATTCATTATCACATAATAATTCGTTATTAGATGTATTTGAAAATAGTTTAAAAGATATAAGTAAATCTTATAGCTTGGACTTCAATATAATAAACCTAGAAACAAGAGTTGCCGCTGAAAGCCAAGTATTAAGTAATAAACTAAAAGATGTAGTGAAGCAATATTACGATATCGATAATACAGAACTCACTTGGAAATTCGGAATTAAGTTTAACAATAAAGCTTTAGACGAGCTATTATTTAGAAATGCTAGTCACTTAAATAGAGTAGCTAGAATTGATAATCCTATAATAAACCAAATTGAATTAGACAGATATAAACTCTTCAGTGAAGAATTAATAGAAATATTAACAATAAATTTACCGAAAGAAAAAGTTATAGAATGTACTGCCTCATTATTTAATACATTAGAAGCTGCAATTCCTTTAAAGTTAGAAGATTATAGAGAAGTCATCAAATATCATAATAATCAATTAGGATTGCAAGTTTCAGCTTCTGCTGAAAAAGAATTCGAAGATTTTATTAAAGCATCTAATAAAATAGATGAATTCTCTATAGCAAAAGGAACTGAGAAAGAGATAAATCTCGCTTCGTTATATACAAACATCATATCTAATATCAAGATGTTAGATATGACAGAGGCTAGGTTAAAAATAACGGAAGATGAACAAAAGAAAGAAGTGTTAGAAGAAGTACGTAAAGAAATTACTGATTCTATAAATCAATCAGTAGTCAGATTCTACAAACAATTTGAACTCACAGGCAATCATTATCAGTTATTTAATGAAAATATCAAAGAAATGATAGCTAATAAGCTGCCTAATAATCAGATAGGAGAGGAATTAAGTAAGTCATTAAATACTATAAACGAAAAATTTCACCATAAATTTTATTCTAATGACAAAAATCAACTAGGCAAAGCCTATTATAGTTTATTACAAAATGTAGATTCTAGTAAATTTAATAAAAAAGAGTTGCTTGAACATTATTATAACTTAAAAGAGATAAAAGATGATATAGGAGTAGTGAATGCCAGAAACAATATAACAGAAAAATTACCTGAAATTAATGAATCAGAAGTGAGAGAGCTACTAACTAGCAAGTTAGCGTTAGACTCAATAAAAAGGAATGAAGAAGCAATTGAACAAAATTTATCATCGATCAGCAATGAAAATTTACTAGAAGAATTAGAAAAGCTAGCTTCTTCAGATAAGGAAAGCAAATATTTTATAAAAAATAACAACATTATCGATGGAATTAAAAATGCAGATGAGCGATCACTAAAGAGCGCTCGAGAATTTCTGTTAGAAATTAAGTCCTCAGAATTGCATTTAGAAAAAAACGCCATATTCAAAAAAACAAGAGCGCAGGTGGCAATTTTAAGTAAGAAAGATCTAATGAAAGGCATTAGCGATAATTTTGAATATCACCATCAAATCGGTAATTTTACTAACAAAAACAAGCTGATTAGTAGTGGTGTTAGTGAAGAAACTGTAGCAGCATTAGAAGAAATCCATCTTAGCCATGAAATTATTGTTGAGTATAAAAATGAAATTATCTCCATGACAAAAAATTTGGAAGAAGCTATAACAAAAATAGAAATGGGTAAAGAAAATAAATTCGGCCCAAATAGCAAAATTTATCAGCTAGTTATGGAAAAAGGAGATAAGCTAATGGAGCTCCTTGCCTTAAACAATAAAGACACGGCTAAAAAAGACTCTAGCATGGAAAATATAAATATAGAGTCATTAATAGATAAAGCGCCTATACAACTCTTGTACAAAATGGCTAAAATAGAAAAAGAAGCTGAAGAAAAAATTGATAAACAATCTCTAAAAAAGGAAAACGTAATAGATTTAATATGCAACTTCTTTAAACGCTTATATCTTGAAATTACCTTAAATTCAACTATTCGCGAAGCTTTTCAAGAGGTAAAAGATGACATAGCAATAAAAAATAAAAACGCTGATACATTAGAGAAAGATAACAACCGTAATAAAGATAATTTTGATAATAAAATTAATTCTTTCATAAAGCGTTTTACAGATAAAAAAGTTGTAGATTATAATATAAGTAAGTAAATTTTTATGCCGAAGTTTTAGAAAAATCTTAAGGAAAAAACATCTAAAACAGTTAAGTAGCTAGTGAATGGTTGAGTTATAAAACAAACTAAATTACAATAAGATTGAATTATGACTTAACCCGTTTCTTGAATAGCACTTAACTGAATAAGACGTGGTAATATACTGAGTTTTAAGCTAAAAACAAAAATGTTGCATTGAGAAATAAAAATTTTTTGCTTAAAATAAGCTAATATAGTAATGTATTAGTAGAAATATAAATACTTATTCATAATGAATGACTGAAAATCCTGAGCCTGGCCCCAGATATTCCCCTTCATATACCATAGATGTTGTGGTAGAATATAGCGGCTGGCACAACCTTGAGTTCGAACTCAATAACTATATCACTAAGGTAGCTACCTTATCAATCGAATATTCAGGTATATCAATACCATCATCTAAGGTGGAAATATGTATATTACTAACTGAAGATAGTAGGGTCCAGCAGCTTAATTTTGAGCACAGACAAAAAGATCAACCCACAAACGTGCTCTCTTTTCCACAAATTGACTTAAACGAATTAGGAAGTAGCCTAGAAAAACAAAGTATTAGTGAATACTTATATTTAGGAGATATAGCTATTAGTTACCAACGTATAAATGAGGAAAGTGTTGAAAATGATAAATCATTCAAAGAACATTTGACTCATATAATAATACATGGCGTATTACATCTATTAGGATTTGATCATAAAGAGGAAAAAGAGGCAGAATTAATGGAATCATTAGAAAGTGAATTGATGCTCAAGCTATCTTACAATGACCCCTACATAACATGAAAAACAAAAAAATAAATCAAAAAATTCACACCATGTTTTTCTATTATCAACCAATAATTATATGATATATGACGTATTATAATATGCCCAAAAATATAATAAAAGCTTTCCATATCTTACTTTACCAAGCAATATTCAATTAAAACTCAAGCTATTCAGTTTAATAAAAAATATTTAAACAAATTTAAAACAAATTATTCAAGAAATATAAGCTTATATGGCTTTATTTACAATTCTCTAATATTAATAATTATGTATTTTATTGAAAAATTAGGTGTATTATTAATTAAGATAGGTCAAAAACTAAAAAAGCCCCGGATAAAAATACCAAAATTAATATCATCAGATTGCTACAATAATAGCAATCCTCAATCTATAAACGAAAAAAATATAAATATTAATAAAACAAATGAAAAGTCATTCTTAAATTTAAAAGATGATGAAGAAATAGCAGCATATATATCAGAATTTCGCGATCTTAAAGTAGCTGAAGTTATGATACCACGAACTAATGTTATAGCAGTTCCTTGTGATATCAAAATAAATGAATTAAAGGATAAATTTATATCCACTACTTTAACTAGAATTATAACTTATAGAGAAAGCTTAGATAATATAGTAGGATTTATACATGTTAAAGACTTCTTAACCTATCTTGATAAAACTCAAACGTTTAACATCAATAAAATTATTCGTAAAGTAATATATTTACCTAGATCTACCAAATGTATCGACCTATTAAGTAAAATGCGAGAAAGCCGAACTCATGTTGCAGCAATACTTGATGAATATGGGGGAGTAGAAGGTATAGTAACTATAGAAAGGTTAGTTGAACAAGTAATAGGTGAAATAAGTGATGAACATGATACAGATGATAAAGATAGTTTTATAAAAAAACTCGACGAATATTCATACGTTATAGATGCTAGGACTTTAATACAAGATATAGAAAAAGAATTAGGTAAATTAGAATTTTTGTCTGAAGAAGAAGGAGAATATGAAACGTTTGGTGGCTTTGTATTATCTTATCTTGATCGTATTCCTTATAAAGGCGAATCATTTATTCACCCAGCTGGATTTAATATAGAAGTATTAGATGCTAGCCCACGTAAAGTAAAAATGCTAAAATTAAGTTTTACAAATGAAAAAAATAATCTAGATAAAGACGAATAAAAGTTTCATATTATTTAATAATTCAAAATATTTTAATACTAAAACAAATATGAGTATAAAAAACTTGTTGGTAATAAGAAATAATATATGATAATGTTCAACTAAAAGGTAGTATTTTGCTACTCGAATATTTATTATTTAAATAAATAATAAATATTAAAAAAAGTAAAGCTAATCAAAATCCATTACAATACAAGGAGAAAATAAAATGCTAAATAATACAGAATTAAATTTTAACCCTAAGTTACTAGAAAGATTAATATTATTCTTTCTCTTAAGCATAACAATTATTTATTTATCTCCTGATTTATCTTACGCAGATCTTGGAAATAGCGCTACCCCTAGTAATAATACCGATACTACAATGATAACTAACGTGCTATGCGCTGCTATCAATCAGTTAACAGGACCAGTTGGAAAAACCATTTCTATTTTAGTACTTATTACAGTAGCAATTGCTGCTTTCTTTGGTAAAGTAAGCTGGGGCTTATTTATTACTGTCATGATAGCGATGGGAGGATTAGTAGGCGCAGGACAAATAGCTAATATAATGTTCTCAGCAGCAGGTAGCTCAGGCTCACCTTGCAGCTAATAACACTATATTACAGCATTATCATGATTTTATAAAAAATAAGGGGTAAATTTTTATTTATCTCTTATTTTTATTTAGATTAACTGATGAATTACCTTAGTAACAAAATAGGATATAACATATTATAATGCGTTACTCGGTCGCTCATGTAGGTTTTACTACTATACTACGCTCCCTCGCTCTCTATTACCAAAATTAAAATACTTTAGCTATAATACAGCACAAAATGATCTTAAACCTATTTTAAAATCTTATTAGTAAAACTTTCTTTTCCTTTACTTAGTAGAGAGTTTAGTATTCTATTAATTAAAAATTTTTAGGCTTTATTTTTTAGCTATTTTTACTATAATCTAGAAAATCTTTTTAAACTTTCTAAACTAATTTCTTTGACTGAAAAAAATTTACCATTTAGTAATGGCATAGCTCCAGTTACTATAGAGAACGAAATGCAACGTTCTTACTTAGATTACGCAATGAGTGTGATTGTAAGTAGAGCGTTACCTGATTGTAGAGATGGATTGAAGCCAGTGCATCGTCGAATACTTTATGCTATGCACGATACAGGTAACCATCATAACAAGCCATACCGTAAATCTGCTAGAGTAGTAGGTGAGGTGATGGGTAAGTACCACCCTCATGGTGATGCCGCCATATATTCTACATTAGCTAGAATGACTCAACCTTTTTCTCTTAGAGCTACATTGATAGATGGCCAAGGAAACTTTGGTTCTATAGATGGTGATTCGCCTGCTCAAATGCGATATACAGAGGTTAGGCTTGAGAAATTAGCAGATGTATCGTTATTAGCTGATATAGACAAGGATACAGTTGATTTTCAAGAAAATTATGATGGCTCTGAATATGAACCAAAAGTTTTACCGGCTCGTTTTCCTAACTTATTAGTTAATGGAACAAGTGGTATTGCCGTAGGTATGGCAACTAACATTCCTACTCATAATATAGGTGAAGTTATTGATGCTTGCTGTGCTTATCTTGATGATGAAAATATAACCATAGAAAAGCTACTAGAATATGTACCAGGACCAGATTTCCCTACAGGTGGTGAAATTGTAGGTTATGAACGCATAAGAACTGCTTTATCAACTGGTAGAGGTATCATCACTGTTAGAGGTAAAGCTCTAATTGAAGAAGGCGAAGGCAATAGTAAGGCAGTCATTATTACTGAACTCCCTTATCAGCTGAATAAATCTGAGTTAGTGAAAAATATAGAAGAACTAGGGCGTAATAAAGTCATAGAAGGTATAACAGAAATACGTGATGAGTCTAATAAATTAGGGATTAGGGTAGTTATTGAAGTTAAAAAAGACATAGAGCCTGAAGTAATAATAAATCAGCTATATCGCCATACTCAGCTTCAATCTTCTTTTGGGGTCAATATGCTGGCACTAAAAAATGGTCAGCCTGTTGTAATGAATTTACATGACTTGATAAGTTCTTTTATAGATTTTCGTCAAGAAATAGTAACTAGACGCATTTTATTTTTACTAAAAAAAGCTCGAGATAAAGCACACTTACTGATAGGTTTATTAATTGCTGTAGACAATATTGATGATATAATAACATTAATACGTCAGTCCCCTGATCCTGTCATTGCTAGATCTCTACTTCTTGAAAAAAAATGGCTAGCTAAGGTAGCTGCAGAATTAATAAAATTAATAGATGATTGGCGCAATGAGCTGGATGACGAGGAATACTGTTATTTGACCGATGAGCAAGCTAAAGCAATATTAGAAATGCGATTACAAAGGCTCACTAACTTAGAACATAATAAAATTAGGGAAGAATTAAACCAGTTAGCTGAAGAGATTAAGGGGCACTTAGATGTATTGGGTTCTAAAAGTAAATTGCTAGATATAATAAGGACTGAATTATTAGAAATAAAAGCAAATTTTGGTACCCCAAGACGTACTCAGATAGTACATAGCAGCCTTGATATTGCTGATGAAGATCTTATACAGCAAGAAGAAATGGTAGTAACTGTAACTCGTACCGGTTACATTAAGCGTTCATCTCTAAGTAATTATAGATCTCAGAAGCGGGGTGGTAAAGGCAAATTATCCATGACCATGCATAATGATGATATCATTACAAATGTCATTGCTACCAATACTCATGACTCTATGTTATTTTTTTCCAACATAGGTAAAGTATATAGATTAAAGGTTTATAAACTACCTTTAGGTTCAATGCAGAGTAAAGGAAGAGCTTTGGTTAACATATTACCATTATCTCCAGAAGAGAAGATAAACAATATAATAGCATTATCTTTTAATGAAGCTAAAAGACATGAATTAGATAAGAATGATGAGATAGATGATACAAATGATATAAACAAAACCGAAAAAATCGAGAACTTAGTAGAAGAAAGCAGATATATTGTTTTCGCTACTTCACTCGGCAATACAAGACGTAACGCACTTAGTGATTTCAGCAACATACCTTCTTCAGGAAAGATAGCAATTAGGCTTGAAGGGAATGATAAATTGATTGGCGTTGTAATATGCACTGAAAGAGAGCATATTTTATTAGCTACTGCTCAAGGTAAGGCAGTAAGATTCCCTGTATCTGACTTAAGAATTTTTAAAAGTAGAACTTCAGATGGAGTACGAGGAGTCAAACTTTCGTTATTAAATGATTCGGTGGTTTCTATTTCTGTACTAAACGGAATAGAGATGGAGCAATCTAAAAAAGAGAGTTTTTTACGTATTCCTGTAGATCAACGTATGATGCTTAGAGCTGAGGCTGAAAGCGACTTTATAGCAGCTAAAAATTTAGCTGAACAATATATTAGTGATAATAAATTAGGTGAATTTGAGCATGTTTTAAGCCCTGAAGAAATTGTTGAATTTGCAGTTAAAGAGCAATTTATCTTTACTCTTAACAATAAAGGTTATGGTAAAAGAACTTCTGCATATGAATATAGGGTTATATCTCGTGGTGGTCGGGGAATTATCAATATGGATATTAATGAAGGGGTATTAGTTGTCTCTTCTTTCCCTGCTGAAAATAGTGATGATATAATAGTACTAACTGATAGCGGTACTGTTATACGTACTAAAATTTCTAGTGTTAGAATAACTGGAAGGAGCGCTTTAGGAGTACGCATTATTAATTTAAAAGGAGTTGATGATGCCGTAAGTTCTATAACTAAGCTTTCTAATCCAAGTGAAGAGAATGAAGATATAGAAGAGCTTGTTGAAGATGCTAATTTTGATAATTCGCAAGAAGAAAACTAGTAGTATAGTAATAGTCAAAAGTAGTTAAATTTTTAAATAGCTAAATTGGAATATTTTTTAAGTAAGTAAAAGATATTAAGAAAAAAATATTAATGGTTATAAATATGTTTACTAAAAATCTTTCTACAATATTTTGCTCTAATAAACTTATAATAAGTAAAGTTATTATAATTCTAACTATGGCATTTGGATTACTTAATAGCTATTCAGCCCTAGCATTAGTTAAATTAGATATAACACAGGGCCATATCGACCCTCTGCCGATAGCTATAACCTTTTTTCATGGAAATACTAATGAAGAGAAGATAATAGGACAGAATATTGCGAACATTATAGGCAATAATTTACAAAACTCTGGTGTATTTACTTTAATAGATCCAGCTGCTTTTTTAGAACAATTAAGTATCAGTACTAAACCAGAATTTTCTTATTGGAGAAAAATAAATGCTACATTAATAGTGGTAGGAGAAGTTATAGTAAACAATGATAATACTATACAAATACAATTTAGAGCATGGGATCCTTACAATGAAACTCAAATTGAAGGATTAGTATTAAAAATAAACAAACAGTTTTGGCGTCGTCTAGCTCATAAGATTAGTGATAGTATCTATAAAAAAGTTACGGGAGAAGAAGGATACTTTGATACTAAAGTGCTATTTGTTTCTGAAAGCGGTAAAGATCCTAGAAAAAAGATGAAGCGTCTTGCTATAATGGACCAAGATGGTGCTGATGTTAAATTTTTGACTAATGGCCAATATTTAGTTCTTACACCTCGTTTTGATCCTAAAAGTCAACGCGCTCTTTATGTTTCTTATAAAAATAAAATTCCTCAGGTGTTTTGGATAGATCTTAATACTGGAATGCAGGGAATTTTAGGGAATTTTCCTGGAATGTCTTTTGCTCCGAGATTTTCTCCAGACGGTAATTCAGTATTAATATCAATAGCAAAAGATGGTACTACATCGCTATACGAAGTAAGTTTAGTTACCTGGAAAGCTACAAGATTAATTAGTGATATTGGAGCTATAAGCACCTCTCCTTCTTATTCACCAGATGGCAATAAAATAGTATTCAATTCTGATCGTAGTGGTTCCATGCAACTTTATGTAATGAATAGAGATGGTTCAGATGTGAAGAGAATTAGTTTTGGTGAAGGATCTTATGCTACACCTGTATGGTCTCCTCGATATGATTTTATAGCATTTACCAAAATATTAAAAGGTAAGTTTTATATAGGCGTGATGCGATATGATGGTAGTGGCGAAAGATTACTAACAACAAGCTGGCTAGAAGAGAGCCCTACTTGGTCTCCTAATGGTCGTGTTATAATGTTTTGTCGTCAAATGATAGGTGAAGAGCCTAAGCTTTATGCAGTAGATGTTACTGGTTATAATGAGAGAGAAGTACCAACTCCAGGACCTGCATCAGATCCTGCTTGGTCACCATTATTAGGTTAAATATAGTTTCTTGTCTGAAGCTGAATTAAAAATTTAATTAAAAGATAACTAAAAATTGTGCAACAAACTTTACTAAATAATATAAAATTCAATGGTATTGGAGTACATAGTGGTGAAAACATAGAAGTATCTATTTTACCCAGTGGAATAGATACTGGAATAGTATTTAAGCGAGTTGATTTAGTAGATAAAGATAATACTATACCAGCCATTTTTCGTAATGTTATTAATACATCTATGTGTACAGTAATAGGTAATGATAGTAGTATAAAAATTTCTACTATTGAACATTTAATGTCAGCGCTTTTCGCATGTGGAATCGATAATGCTATAGTCGAAGTTAATGGTGAAGAAGTTCCAATTATGGATGGTAGCGCAGCTCCTTTTGTAGAGATGATTATTCATGCTGGTATTGCAGTACAAAAAGCTAAACGCAAGATAATAGTAATACGCGATGTAATTAGCATTGTTTCAGACAATAAGTTTATTAGCATAGAACCTAGCAATAAGTTGATTATAGATTTAGCTATATCATTTCCTCATAAAGCTATAGGAGAGCAGAAATACACTTATAATTCAGTTGAGTCTAATTTTATTACCGAGTTAAGCAAGGCTCGTACCTTCGGATTTATAAAGGATTTACAAGAATTACAACGAATTGGATTAGCTAAAGGTGCTTCATTAAAAAATGCTATCGCTTTAAGTGAAGATAAGATTATAAATGATGAGCCATTACGCTATCAAAACGAATTCGTCAGACATAAAGTTTTAGATTGTTTAGGTGATATGTATTTAGCAGGATATAGGATACTAGGTCATATTAAAGCTGAAAGAACAGGTCATTATTTAAATAATCAATTACTGCATAAGTTATTTAGCAATAGCTCTTATTATGAAATAGTCGAAGAAAATATTAATTAAAACTTTTCTTTAGAATTATAGACATTTTAGCATAATGAATTATAATTGTGATCGTGATAAATTATTTTTAAAGATTTTTAACATGATTAATAGTTATGTAGTTAAATTAACTTCAGTTAGCTTAATATTATTTACTTTAGTTGGCTGCGCTCCTAACCAAGCTGGTTTAACAAATAAAACAGCCGTAGGAACAGTTGGTGGAGCATTAATAGGAGGTTTAGCAGGATCGGCATTTGGTAGTGGTTCAGGTAAAGCTGCTGCTATAGTTGTCGGTAGCGCTCTAGGAGCTTTAGCTGGTAATAGCATAGGTAGCTCCCTTGATAGAGCAGACTTAGCTTATCAGCAAAGAAGCTATAATTACGCTTTGGAAAATAATCAAAGTGGAAGTAGCTCAGCTTGGAAAAATCCTGATAATGGTCATCAAGGCTCTATTACACCTGTAAAAACTTATACGTCAAATGGTCACTATTGTCGTGAGTTCATTCAAACTGCTAGTATAGGGGGTAGAACTCAAGAAATAGTAGGGCAAGCGTGCCGTAATCCCGATGGTTCATGGACTCCTACTAATTAATATAAGCTAATTTAGCCAAGATATTAAGAAAAAATAAGAAATAAGCTTTTAAAACTAAAAAGGCAAAACAGAAAGCCAGCTAGTCTTTAGAATTATTTAGGCTAGCTGCTTTTAGTTTTGTAAGTTTTTTTAAAGCTTATTATTAACTTAGTGAATACGGGAATAATTAATAGGTGAATATTGAGTATATTGCTATCTCAGAGAGCCGCTTTCTTAAGCCAAAGTTTAGTAATATAAATACAATATTGCTCAAGGTCAAAATTCTTCTCTTTCGTATTATTCTTAATAACATCAAAATGATGCTTTTTGCTAACAGCACCAATACTCGTCCGATGCAACGCAATTCAATAAAACCTATACTTCTCAGAAATATATACAATTTCTGTATTCTATGCTAACCGATTAGTTAGCTTATAACAATATCTATTGAAACAAAATTGATCTTTAGATTATAGGTAATAAATACCTAAATAGTAGCTTGCCAAATAATTGAAATAATACTAGAATTCAATTTTAGTTAAGCTAAAAAACAACTCTTTATATATGACTATACGCAATTTAATCAAGAAGTTACCAGATTATTCAGAAGATATAAAACTGAATCTTGAGGAGTTATTCCTAAAGGATAGTCAATTATTAACTAAGCAACAGTTATACGGAGTAGCACTAAGCATAGGTTATTCTCTTAAACATGAAGTTTTATTGAATAGCATTAGGGGAGAAGCTAAAATGTTTCTTGAAGAAATTGATGCTCAAGCATGTAAAATTGCTGTAGTTATGATGTCAATGAATAATACCTATTATAACTTTGCTCATAATGTCAGCGTTATAGACCTAGCAAACATAAATTCAGGATTGCATATGCAAAGTGTACTACACCCTATGGTTGATCCTATGGATTTTGAGTTGTATTGCTTAGCCGTTTCTATATTAAATGGATGCAAGTACTGCGTTGATGTGCATACTAAAAAATTGATCAAAAGAGGTTTTGAAATTCTATCCATATCTTATATTGCACGTATTGTTTCAGTGCTGCGCGCTACTCGTGATTCGTTAGAGATTGAGCGTATGCGTAGTTATGATTTTATTGCACGTGAGCCTAGTATTGAGTAACTAAAAAATCTGCTAATAATAAAGCTTTAATAAGATTTAGCATTATAATTACATTAAATTTCAGGATTTCATTGTAAGCTAAATTAGTCTCATATGTATCTATATACTTTAATAATTCAATTAAATTAATAAAGTAGTTATTTAAAAAAATTTATATAGGTCTATAGTGTCTGAATTCAATAATAAATTAGGTGGAATACTGATAATAGCTGGCACTTCTATAGGTGCTGGTATGTTAGCATTGCCTATTAGTTGTGTTAATCTTGGACTTATAAATAGTTTATTATTAATGTTACCTATATGGATTCTAATGCTTTACACAGCTTTAGTTACTGTAGAGATAAACTTAGTGTTAAAAAATAACCATAGTATAGTTACTATAGTTAAGCAAATTTTAGGTATTCCAGCTTATGTTATCTCTCTTTTTTCTTTAGTAGCTTTATTTTACTCACTTATCTCAGCTTATATTTCTGGTTTAACTTCAATCATACAGGAGAATGTATTTGAAACCCAAGGTAATGATTTTTATAGAATTGAAATTGCTGTTGCTTTGAGCATAGGGTGTGGATTAATTGTTTACGTTTCGACTAAAGCAGTAGATTATAGCAACAGGATATTTCTTATATTTAAAAGCATATGTTTTATATTGTTAATATTTGCTTTACTACCCCATCTTAAAGTTAATTTGCTATTGAATCATAGTACTGTTGTAAATAAATCAATGGCGATTGCTATTCCAATTTTTTTTGCTTCTTTCGGATTTCATGGCAGCATATCTTCTATTATGCAGTATATCAATAATAGAAAAGTTGTAGGAATAAATTCTGTATTTGTAATAGGTAGCTTAATACCTTTAGTAATTTATTCACTTTGGTTAATGGTAACTTTAGGGACTATAGAGCAAGATAGCCAAAGTTGGAATCAAGGTCTCAACAGCTTTTTATATGCGCTAGATAATGTATCGGGAAATGCATTGTTACATCAAATAATAGCTGCTTTTAGTTGGTTTGCTATAGTAACTTCTTTGTTAGGAGTAACCATAGGTTTATTTGATTTTTTTATTGAGCTATTAAAATATTCTAAAAAATCTAAGTTAGATAAATTTAAAGCATTATTATATACTTTTGTAATACCAATTGTTTTTGTATTGCTTAATTCTCATTTGTTTGTTAAAGCATTAGCATTTGCTTCTATGGCTTTAAGTATATTGGCAGTTATTATGCCTTGTTTAGTTGCGTTACGAATTAAAGAGAACTCCCTAATCAGTAATGATAATTATAAGTTTATCTTTATAAGGAAACCATTTCTTATACTGTCTATGTTTTTTGGTTTATTCGTCATATTTATTGAGTTAGTAAATTTACTATCAAATTAACTAGCTTAGTATATAAGAAATTTTACTAATCGCCAATTAATTCAAATATAGCATTGGATAAATAAATAGATAAATGATTAAAAATCTTAGAAATTCTGTCTTTTCTCTTTCTCTAAAGCAGAAAATGATACTTTTCATAGGTACTGCAGCGGTTATGGTACCTATGGTATTAGTTTCGCTTTTAGCTTCTATATATTATTATCTTGGAATAGAATCTATATTTAGTAATCAGATCCGTAGCACTTTTAAAGAGACAGTAAGAATATCAGAAATATATTTAGAAGAACATGTTAATGAAATTCGCCCTGCACTATTATCTTTAGCAAATGATATAAGGTATAATCTTTCATTAATTAGAGATCTTAGGGCGTTTAATAAATTCCTCGATGATAGAGCTAATGCACTTTCTTTGTCAGAAGCTGTTGTTTTTAACGAAAATATAGTATTGGCTAAAACTTCATTGAGCTTTTCTTTAATGTTTGAAAAAGTTCCCTTAGCTGCTTTAGACAAATCTAAAAATGGTGATATATATATAGAAAGAATAGGTGATGGTAATAAAGTTCGCGCTATAATGAAGCTAGATAGCGCATTATACGATTTTATGGGTGAGAATCTTTATCTTTTAGTAGGTAAAACTATAGATAATGAAATAACTCAGCATTTGGTAGATAGTCAAAAATTAGCTGATACTTATATATCGCTTGAGCAGAATATAGTCAAAATTCGTCATAAAGTAGTTTCAGCTTTTATAGGATTAACACTAGTATTATGGCTTTTATCTTTAATATTTGCAAATAAGTTAGCAATATTAATTACTAATCCGATAAATCAGCTAGTGAAAGCTGCCATTAAAGTAAAAGAAGGAGATCTTTCAGTTAGAGTTTCAGAAAGCAATTCTAATGATGAGATAAGTATATTAGCTATCACTTTTAATCAAATGACCTCTAAAATCGATGAGCAACATAGCAAGTTGAAGCATGCAAATTATATCATAGATGAGAGGCGTCGATTTATTGAAACAATTCTATCTGAGCTTTCTGCGGGAGTTATAACTCTTGATAGAGAAAAAAAGATAGTGTTATGCAATAATTCAGCTCTTAATTTGCTTAAAGTTGCTAAAAATGACAAGGAATTGGATTTACAATCAATTAAAGGGTTAACTTATAATGAAGTATTTCCTGAATTAGATATAGTTATTAGTAAATTAAATAATGATTTTTTTAAAATAGATAAAGATACTTTATTAAATAATAATCTAACTCAAAACATAGAAGTACAGATAGGTAATTTCAAACGCAATCTATTTGTTAGGGCTGCAGTAGTATTTAATGATAATAAAGCTGATAGTATTATTGTAACTTTTGATGATATTAGCGAATTAGTAACAGCTCAGCGCTTTAAAGCTTGGGCTGATATAGCGAGAAGGATTGCTCATGAGATAAAAAATCCATTAACCCCTATACAATTATCTACCGAAAGATTGCGTAAAAAATTCATTCCGCAAATACATGAAGATGCTGAACAATTTAGTCGTTACCTCGATACTATAAGCCGTAGAGTTGAGGATATAAGAGTTATGGTAGGAGAATTTGTTGAATTCTCTAAGATATCTATTCCTAAAATTAAGTCTTATGATTTATGCCTTATAATAAAAGAAATTATATTTTTTCAGCAAACTGCATATCCAGAAATAGAATACAGGTTTGACAATTGTGATAAATGTTGTTATGTAGAGTGTGATAGAATGCAAATCACTCAGGTATTATTGAATTTATTTAAAAACTCAGCTGAAGCTATATCTGCTAAGACTAATATTGTCTCTTCTATTAAAGGGATAATAAGCATAACTCTTGAAATACTTACTAATCATCAAAAAGTTCAAATTAAGGTGCAAGATAACGGGAAAGGAATTGAAGAAGATTTATTGAATAAAATTTATGAGCCTTATATAACTACTAAAAATAATGGAATGGGATTAGGATTATCTATTGTAAAAAAAATCATAGAAGAACATGGAGAAAAATTTAGTATTTCAAATACTAAATTAGGGGCTTGTGCTGTTTTTAATCTTACTTTAACTACTAAACAAAAAGAGTAATTCATTATGAAATCTACTAATAGTATTATGAAACCAGCTAACAGCTTGTATGGTATGCTGTACATGATTCTTAACGGTCTATCGTTATCTACTCTATATGCTTTAATGAAGGTCTTAACAAAGAATATGCACTCTAATCAAGCGGTGTTTTTGTATAAAGCTACTATATTCATTTTAATGTTACCATGGATATTTAGAAAAGGACTAATTGTTCTAAAAACCCCTAACCTAGTTTTACATATATGGAGAGGGTTATTTAGCATAGCAGGATCACTTCTTTTTATGTATGGTTTAAAACATGTTAATGTTGCTAACGCCACTGCATTACACTTTCTTGAGCAAATTTTATGGGTTGTTGTAGGTATTTTATATTTTAAAGAAGGTCTAACTAAAATTAAGATCTCTGCGATTTTAGCAAGCTTTATAGGCGCTATACTTATAGTTTATCCTAGCCTTTTTGGAGTATTATGGGAATTACTAATTTCTGGAAAAAGTGACTTTAGCAATGATGAATTTAATTATTATTACTTATTTATTATTGCTGCAGTAATAGTGTGGGCCACTAATACTACATTAGTAAAAGTGTTAGGGAACAAAGGAGCAACGAATGAAACCCAAGCATTTTATGTGTTATTGTTTGGAGTTATATTGGCTTATCCAACCGCTTTTGTTAATTGGGAAGTGGTTGAATATAGTGGAATAAAAATGTTATCTCCTCAATCATTTATTTCATTCTCTGAAATAAATATAGAATTATGGCAGTGGTTTTATATATTATTAGTAGCTGGTTGTTATTTTGTTCATGTCACTGCTTTCTTTTTAGCTATGAAATGTTCTGAAATTTCTACCATAATGTCATTTGATTATTTTAAGTTGATTTTTAGTGGAATCATCAGCATATTATTTTTCCATGACTCTCCAAGTATTTATGCTTATTGCGGCTATTTAATAATAATTGTAGCAGGATTAACATTAGTGAAAGTTGAATATCACAAGAGAAAAAGTAAAAATAAGTCCGACACGATAGAAAATATAGAGGCTGAATTAGAAAATGTATAAAAAAAAACCATTTAGAAATTTTAAGCCCAGTAACATGTTGTCAGGAGTTTTATTAATGATGACACATGCTGCAGCGATGTCGGCCTTGTATATCTTTGGTAAACAATTAACAAAATCTTTATATCCAGAGCAAATTGCTTTTCTATATAAGTTTAGTGTATTACTAACTATTTTGCCTTGGTGTTTAAAAGGAGGTATATTAAAAAACATAAAAACAAATAAGCTAGGCCTTCACTTCACCCACGGCGCTCTTAGCATAGCAGCTACTATTTGTTTCTATACCGCCTTAACAGCGGTGCAAGCAATCGATGCAGCTGCTATTACATATTTACAAAACGTTATAGTCTTATTTGCAGGGATCTTTTATTTTAAAGAATCCATTACTTTTGGTAAAATTGTCATGATTACTTTAGGTATTGGCGGAGCCTTGCTTGTTACTAAACCTGGCTTTAATCAATTTAATAGTCACTATACATATTTATTCTTGGCTTTAGCATTTTGGTCTATGAACAACCTTAGTGTTAAAATATTAGGCCATACTGAGCGTACTAAAGCTCAGGTTTTCTATTCTACTTTATTTGGTTCTTTATTATCGTTACCTTTAGCTTTGCGCCATGATTGGCCGCCTTTTGATATCTTTTATGTTAAATATACGTTAATGATGGCTCTATTTCATTTAATTCATATTGTAACTTTTTTTAAAGCTTTTAAGCTTGCTGATATTTCAGCTGTTATGCCATTTGACTATACTAGGTTAATATTCACTGGAATTTTAGGTTATTTCTTTTTATTAGAAGAGCCTGATTTTTTATCGCTATTAGGCTACGTTTTAATCGCTATAGGAGGAATATACTTAATTATTGAAGAAGGGAGGAAAAAAGGTTGGAGTAAAGAAGGAGAGAAAAAAGTATAAATTAATAGATCTGCTGTATAATGTCCTTCTAACTAAAAGATATATGCAGTTTATAAACATATGATTAGTAGGCATCAGAAATGCAAAGTCTATAAATCTGCATATATAAATAAAAAAGTGAATAGTAACATATTATATAGCTAAAACAGTATAAAAGAGTCACGTTATATGTTAAGATAGCCTATA
>CAYLWW010000026.1:0-18818 GCA_964387585.1 uncultured Candidatus Midichloriaceae bacterium | reverse complement strand
TTTGAAACTTTTCTTTACCCATTCTCTTTCAACCTTTTCCTTTAAAATTAATATAACAATTAATTTATTTGTTTTTAGCTATTATTTCATCTGCAACATGCTGAGGAACTTGCTCATAACGATCAAATTGCATCGTATACTGAGCTCTACCTTGAGTCATAGAACGCAACACATTCACATAACCAAACATCCTAGCAAGAGGAACTTTAGCATTTATAACTTGCGCATTGCCTCTCAACTCCATACCTAAGATTTGCCCCCTAATACTATTTAGATGACCTATAACATCCCCCATAAAATCCTCTGGGGTTACCACTTCTACCTTCATTATAGGCTCTAATAACTTAGGAGCGGCTTTAATAACTCCCTCTCTAAACGCACTTTTAGCAGCTATTTCAAATGCTAAAGCACTAGAATCAACATCGTGATAAGCTCCATCTATCAAAGTAGCTTTAAAATCTATTAATGGATAACCAGCTAAGACACCACCTTTACTAACTTCTTCTATTCCTTTTTCAACAGCAGGTATATATTCACGAGGAATAGAACCTCCCACAACCTTATTTTCAAATTGATAACCCGATCCCGGCTCTAACGGAGAAAAAGCGATTTTGACCCTAGCATATTGACCAGCACCACCAGTTTGCTTTTTATGAGTGTAATCAATTTCGTAAAGCTTAGTTATAGTCTCTCTATAAGCGACTTGAGGCTCACCTATCACAGGATCAACTTTAAATTCACGTCTAATTCTGTCTACTATAATCTCCAAATGAAGCTCTCCCATTCCAGCCAAAACAGTTTGATTAGTCTCAGGATCAACTTTAACTCTAAGAGAAGGATCTTCAGCAACCAATCTTGATATAGCTACAGACATTTTTTCTTGTTCAGCAGCAGTTCTAGGCTCCACAGCTATCTCAATAACTGGATCTGGAAATTCCATCCTTTCCAACACGACAGAAAAACCTTCTTCACAAAGAGTATCTCCAGTAGTAGTGCCTTTAAGGCCAGCTAAAGCAACTATATCTCCAGCATAAGCTTCTTTTACATCTTGCCTATTATTAGCATGCATTAGCAACATTCTACCTACACGTTCTTTTGAAGATTTTACTGTATTGATCACAGTAACACCAGAACGAAGCACACCAGAGTATACTCTCACAAATGTTAACGATCCTACAAAAGGATCATTCATAACTTTAAAAGCAAGAGCAGTAAATTTTCCCCCATCATCAGCTTCTATAGTAATGGACTGATCAACGCCACCAGATTTAACATCAAGACTTATGGCAGGCACAGGAGGAATATCGATCGGACTAGGTAAATAATCAATCACAGCATCGAGTAAAGGCTGAACACCTTTGTTTTTAAAAGCACTACCACAAAAAACAGGCACTACTTTTCCAGACATAACCCCACTACGAACACAACTCTTTATATCTAAATCGGAAATATTTTGACCAGATAGATATTTCTCCATCACAGCATCATCTAAATCAACAACAGCATCGAGAAGCTTTGACCTATACAAAGCAGCTACATCTTTCATATCTTCAGGAATATCGAGAATCTCGTATTTAGCACCTAAATCCTCTCCACGCCAAACCATCGCTTTAGCAGATACAAGATCAATGATACCTACAAAAGAATCTTCAGCACCTATAGGAAGCTGCATAACGATAGCATTAGCACCAAGCCTGTCTACTATCATCTCGACACAACGCTCAAAATTAGCACCGGTCCTATCCATTTTATTAACAAAACACAACCTAGGGACATTGTACTTATCGGCTTGACGCCAAACAGTTTCAGATTGGGGCTCAACGCCAGCAACGCCATCGAATACAGCAACAGCACCATCCAAGACTCTAAGGGACCTTTCAACTTCAATAGTAAAATCAACGTGGCCAGGAGTATCAATAATATTAATACGACAATCTTTCCAAAAACAAGTGGTAGCCGCAGAAGTAATAGTTATACCCCTCTCCTGTTCTTGAGCCATCCAATCCATAGTAGCACTACCATCATGGACTTCACCTATTTTATGAGATTTACCAGTGTAATACAGGATTCTCTCAGTAGTAGTAGTCTTACCAGCATCAATATGAGCCATTATGCCAATATTGCGATATTTCTCTACCTTAGTCTCTCTAACTGTCATAGACATTATTACCACTTATAATGCATAAATGCCTTGTTAGCTTCAGCCATTTTGTGAGTATCTTCTCTCTTTTTAATAGCAGATCCACGCTCATTATAAGCATCAAGAAATTCACCAAGTAATTTCTCTGACATATCTTTTCCACCTCTAGAACGAGCAGCTTTAATTATCCATCTCAAAGATAAAGCTATACTCCTCTCTGCCCTAACTTCCATTGGAACTTGGTAAGTAGCTCCCCCAACACGACGAGAACGAACCTCTACCAAAGGACGAATATTATCAACAATTTTCTCAAATCCCTCTATAGGAGAAATACCCACTCTTTCTGATAAAGACGCTAAAGCCTTATACACTATCGCCTCAGCTTTAGACTTTTTACCATCATACATCATACAATTTATAAATTTAGCTAAAACAGCGTGATGATGTCTAGGTTCAGCCATCAACACTCTTTTTTCCGCTCTTCTTCTACGAGCCATAAATCACTAATCAATAAAAAATTAAAATTCAAAATCAACGAGTATAAAAATACCCAATATTACTTAGGTCTTTTAGCCCCATACTTAGATCTACCCTGCTTACGATCTTTAACGCCCTGAGTATCTAAAGTACCACGAATAGTATGATATCTCACGCCGGGTAAATCTTTTACACGCCCACCTCTAATCAAGATCACAGAATGCTCTTGTAAGTTGTGTTTCTCCCCAGGTATATAACTTATCACCTCTAAGCGATTAGTTAACCTAACCCTAGAAACCTTACGCAAAGCGGAATTTGGCTTCTTAGGAGTAGTAGTGTACACTCTGGTGCATACCCCCCTTTTTTGAGGCGACGATTCCAAAGCAGGCGCGCTACTGCGAACCACCTTACTTTCTCGACCTTTTCTCACTAATTGATTAATTGTAGGCATTTCACCACCTTTTATCTAAAAATCTAAAAATAATTTCAGTTTGATGTAAAATATCATTAACGAAGTTGCGATTCTACTCTTATAAAGCAGTACAGTCAAGCTTAATTATTTATTTATACACATAAATAATCGTTACCATTTACTTTAAAAAAGAAATAGCTCTATAAGGTAATGGCCTACCAGATTCATCAAGTACCAAACTACCATCTTCAAATTTAGCAGCAATATAATTAGAGTGTCCAAGATGGCCACCTTTATATTCTACAGGAATAACAACTTTACCGTTAACATGTTTTAGCTCTGCTTTTTTCCCCCTATTGCTAAGGTTATTTTTAGAACCACTTTTTGTCGCTTTTGTAGACATAGGAACTAGCTTTTAAAAAATTTGTTTTTATATATTGATTACTTTTAACTTGAGCTATATTAAAACTTTATTTTTTATAGTCAATATACAAACAAACCTAAATCATTTTTAAAGTAAAAATATTATAATTACTAAAGACAAAATACTACTTTTTTAAATTTTCCTTAAAGTACTTATCATATTTACAATCTTCATCCAAATACAAATCAGCATCTTGAAAAGCTGCTTTTTTACGTGATATATTAGGCCAATCTTGAGCATATTTTTTATTAATTTCAATCCATTCCTTCGAGCTTGCATCTTCACTTTTAATAGCGCCAGCTGGACATTCAGGTTCACATACCCCACAATCAATACATTCATCAGGATTAATTACTAACATATTCTCTCCTTCATAAAAGCAATTAACTGGACACACTTCAACGCAATCAGTATATTTACACCGTATACAACTTTCTGTAACAACATAAGTCATGGTTAAATTATTCTATAAAAATAGATTGATATTGTAACTTTTAGATTATATAATGTACTTGTAATTATTTAAATCTAAAAATGTATTATTAAGTTATTTTTCATAAAAGTATAATAAAATTTAGGAGATTATGTATCTTACTAGATAAATATTTCCTGCTACTCTTTTACGTAAACTAAAAATAACTTACTAAGCATTCTGTTTATCAGAGCTATAGATATAAGCTTTAAAGTTTGAGCTAGCCAAGTTAATCTTAAACTTTAAAACACAACTCTAATCAATGCGGATGTGGCGAAATTGGCAGACGCACTAGACTTAGGATCTAGTGCCGCAAGGCGTGGGGGTTCAAGTCCCTCCATCCGCACCATAATCAAATCATTATTTAAACAAATGATAACTCAAGTTTTATTACTTCTAAAAATAAAAAGATTGAAAAACAAAGGTAAAAAATTCAAAAAACTTAGAACATATAATTCTTTTAGTTGATCAAAGTACTAATTTATATTAAAGTTTATAAGAATTTTTTTTACAATATTTATTAAAGTTTTACATAGTTATATTTTATAGTTGTGCATAATTATATATTAATACTATAAAATATCTGATGTATTTTCTTAATCCATAATTCCTCTATATACAAAAAGTTTTTACAATGAGCAAAGTATTAGTTGTTGAATCTTGCTTTTATCCGGCAATTGCTACGGCAAGCTTAAACATAGTGCAAGATATTTTACTAGAAAACGGAATAGAATTTGACAAAGTATCTGTACCAGGAGCTTTTGAATTGCCTAGCGCCATTAACATGATAATCGAAACGATAAATTATGATGGAGTAATCGCCTTAGGTTGCATTGTAAAAGGCGAAACTTATCATCATAACATAATAGCAGCTGAATGCGCCCGCACCATAAGCGATTTAGCTATACATTATTCAATGCCTATAGGATTTGGCTTAATTACCGCAAGCACACTAAAACAAGCTGAAAAAAGAGCTGAAGAATACGCCAAAAGAGCAGCAAATGCTTGCATAAGCTTAATGAAAATAAAACTAGATTATTATTCCTTCAATAACAATACTTACTCTGTATACAATAATTAATCTAGAATACTAAATTTTCTTATTTATATACTTATTCACTTGTTATAAAGCAATATAAAAATTCCTAGATGCACAAAAATAAACAATGTTTAAAGTCTAAATCACCAGTAATAGGAATAGTATTAGACTATGAAGAAAATAATAGCGCTTATTCCACCTATCCGTGGTATGCCTTAAGGGCAAATTACTCAAATGCAATAGCTATCAATTCAGGATTGCCTATATTAATTCCATATCAGCATAATCATATTAATGAATATGTAAGTTTATTAGATGGACTCATAGTTGCAGGAGGAAATTTTGACATTCCTAGCAACTATTATAATCAAACTCCAAATATCTATAACACAATTAATAAACCAACTAGAACTTCGTTTGAACTTGCCATATTAAAAGCCTTTATAAACACAAATAAGCCAATTTTAGGAATATGCGGAGGAATGCAATTAATAAATGTATTGCTAGGAGGCGATTTAATACAACATATACCTGAAAATAATAATTATATAAACCACCAGCAAGATATAGCAAGTCACTTACCTTATCATTCAATAAAAATACTACCTAACTCTAAACTATACAAAATAGTAAAGACAGATAATTATATCGTTAATAGCACTCACCATCAAGGAGTTAAAAACTTAGGCAAAGGTTTAATAGCAAGCGCAATAGCACCAGATTCATTAATAGAAGCAATAGAACTAACCGAGCACCATTTTTGCTTAGGATTACAATGGCACCCAGAGTATTTAATTAGTATCGAAGATAATCTTATTATAAAAAATTTCGTAGAAAAGTGCAATATAGCTAATTCTTTATAATTCTAATATACTAAAGATACTTTAATATTTGCTAGAAAAATGAGCGATGAGTTTGCGGAGCCTATATTAATAGGCGAGCGTCAGCAAAATTGGGAAATTTGATAACGCAAAGGTTGGAGTACAAAAGACATATATAGCTATCAGATTATATATGCCAAATAACTATTAACCACTCTTAGATAATCTAAGCTTAGAAATTATCAGCGCAAATGCTCCATTACCTAATACATTAATACTAGTAATCACAGCATCAAACAGTATATACATGGTTGTTATTAGAGCACTCATTTCTGTGTTAAAGTTCATCTGAGACTGCAAAATAGGCAACATCACAATAATACCTCCAGCAGGGATAGCAGCTACAGAAAACTTGGCCAGCACAAAGTATAAAGCAAAAATAAAATAAGCAATAAAACTTGGATTAGGCAGTTCGTATACTTTAAGTATTGAATAAGCTAATATCGGTATAGCAAAACAATCACCTATTAAATGAACATTAACAGTAGCTGGAACGATTGATTTTGCTAAATTTTTTACCTTCTCTCCTAAACTGCTAGCATTTTTTTCTACAGCTATAATAGTAGTAGGCATAGCAGCAGCGCTGGACATAGTAGTTAAGCCAGTGATAGCCGGAATAATCATATTACGGAGATAATTCAGCATTCTCACTATATTAAAATTAGCAGAGCAAAAATATAGTAATAGCAAATACGCTAACTGAGAAATAATGATAATTAGAAATACTACTGAATAATCCTTTAGCATTACCGTTATCATCTTATCATGATTAAACTTTACTATAAAACCTAATATAAAAATCGGTAATGAAAAATTAATTACTTTCAATATTAACCCGGTTACTTTATCCAAATAATTGGAGAGAACCTTAGTAAAATTCAAATTCAACCTAATCCCTAACAATCCTAGCCCTAAACCTAAAAAAAGAGCTATATCATTAGGTATAAGTTTAGGTAATTTTACTTCCCAAGCAGGCTTCAGAGATTGAAACTCATTTTGAGGTAATGGAATCGAAAGGGCAAGATTATAAGACATATTAGCAGGGATATAAGCTAACATGGTAGATATTAAATTAGATAAAAATATAGCTATCAATAAAACTGTAATTAACTGAGGCGCCTCCTTAGCCATACCAGTTATACTTTTAAAAAGTAAGCTGAAAATCAAAATTGGCAAAATCAGCATTATTATATCTTTAATAGTCAAACTTAAAGCATAAAGAATCTCATTAACTGAATTAGGTATAAAACTATTAAACAAACCTACAAATATAAGTGATAGTATTAATAATATTGGAACCTTAAATTTTGATAGTAAAAACATATTTTAACTCCATTTTTAATGATATAAGAAAGGTTTTAAATGATAGTAAAGTAGGTTATTCTACAACTCTACACCCTGTATAATGAAATATATTTCAACATTTGCTAAGAGGATGAGTATATCGGATACCTAAGTACAATGTAACTCCTAAATTTGGCAACATAAATTTTGAAGCATCAAAGGTTTATACATTACCTAATTGCGATATGATTGACTACGTAAATCCTTCAATGCTAAATAGTCTAACAAATCTATATTGGCGATATAAAGTTTTTCTATCCCCAATATCTCCATATTGACGTATAAAATTATTAAAGAAGATTGATACGAAAATAATAACTCTTCTTTTAAGTTAGGATATATTACTCTGACCTCATCTATACTTTTATCACACAATGAGTAAGCTAATTTTTTAATTTCTTCTCTGGTTACTATATCCTTATCTAAACCAAACTGCTCTTTTATCCCCAATCTCATAAGCATAGAACCACTGATTAAATTCAGATTAGGCTGCTTTATCTTATTTTGCAATGCATTATCATTTTCAATACCCTTAGCAAATATAGAACGAGCAAATTTTTCTATTTGCTGCATTTGAGTTGATTTAAAAAATACAAATTCTTTGACAGTATCATGCTTGATATGCGAAGCAAAATTATCTAATAATAATTTAGCAAAATTATCACTACCTAAGCTACTATTATACTGTAATAATGGTAATTTAATAGAACTTAAATCGCCTGATTCGTGATGATTACCTACCTCTTTAACTTGAGGCAACCAAGTTAATTGAAAACTTCCCCCACCTACATCCCATACTATGAAGTCACGTAAATTTAACTTACTTCTGTCTGCATAAAATTTCAACGTATCAAATCCTAGTTTACCTTCTTCTGCTTGAGGCAATACTTTTAATTCTATGCCAATAAGCCTAACTTTTGATAACCATTCCGATATATTACTGGCATTCCTAGCCCAAGCAGTAGCTATTCCTATACAATTACTGTTAAAACAATCAACTTTATAATAATTTTGTAAATCTAATAAAATTGCGATTCCATCATCCATACATTCTTTAGACAACGTATTATTATCTAAAGAATTAGAGATACAATATTGATAACTAAAATGCTTTACTAAATTTTGCTTTTCTAATATCTCATTTTTACACTTATCAATTAAATAAGCTGCACTTTTAGTACTACTAGACCCTACGTCAAAAACGTAGGTACGTACTAAACAATCACTTCGTTTAGCAGCATTACTATCTATACTAAAAAATGATATACATACAGCAAAATTAATTAGTAAGATTAAAAAATAACGAAACAATTTAAATAATTTGAATATAAATTAATTTTTTCTCCAAGAAAGCAATTTAAGAATTTAAACTACTATTGTCAATCTTTCTTTGATATACTGGTGTTAGTGTATTATATTATTATTTTTTAATATTATTTACATATCTTAACTTTAAACTAATCGAGCTTAAGTCACTTTATGGAACAAAGCATTAGTAGTCAAACTACACGCGATAAATTAAAACACATGAATGAGCAACTTAGCCAAATTATCAGTAAAATTCTAAATCAATCAGATAATTTTGAAAATAATGACTTAGAAGAAAAAGTTGAGATAATTCTAAAACAGCTTGATACTGAAATTAGAAGTATAATCTTATTACCACATGATGAACAATTAATGTTCAAAGATTATAATGCTGAAATAGCTAAAAACATCGAAATTATACTAAAATTTCTTTCAAATAAGCAAAAACAACTTATCAAACAAATGGAAGAAGTAAACAAGTTAAAAAAAGCAAATAATGCTTATACAAAAAATATAAGCTAATTTGCTCAATCTTTATAATTGAGTATTCGCTTCTAAAACATCACCAGCTAAATACAAAGAACCGCAAATTAAAATACGAATAGGCTTATCAGGTGAAAAATCTAAACATCTTTTTACAGCTTCTATCAAAGATTCGCACGTTATAGCATTAAAACCCATCTCATCTGCTATTTCTTTTATTTTACTAGCTTTTTCGCTTAGGGGTTCAGACTTTACTCCAACACAACATAAAAGCACTAACTTGCCAAGAAAAAATTGCAAAAAACTTTTTATATCTCGATTTAAAGTTCGACCATGAATCATGAATAAAGGCAAATCAGGCTGCAATTGACTCATACTAGCAATAATCATTTCTGCCCCCGCTATGTTATGGGCTCCATCTAACCACAACTCCCAATTGTCGCTAGGTAACATTTCATACAAAACTCCAGCAGTAATTCTTTGCATTCTAGCTGGCCATTTGGCTTTTAACAATCCTTGATAAGTAGTAAGATAACTAATATCATTATACTCATTTAATAATACACTGCTAGCAACTACAGCAGTAGCAGCATTTAAGAATTGGTGTATGCCATGCAGTCCCGGAATATATAAATTATGCTCTTTCACTAAATCATTAGAGAATGCATTATTATCAATAAATCTAACAGATAGCTTATTATCATAAATCTCGATATCCCAGTGCTTCCCATATGCTAAATAGGGAGCATTAACCGCCTCGCAATGCTCAATCAAAACCTCCATAGCTTCCTTATATTGCCAACTAATTACACAAGGGCAATGAGGCTTAATTATACCAGCTTTTTCCCTAGCTATTGCAGCAAGTGTATTACCTAAATGTTCTGTATGATCATAAGATATGGGGGTAATAATAGTTAAAGCTGGATTAGCAATAACATTAGTAGCATCCAATCTTCCTCCCATTCCGGTTTCTAAAAGCACTAAATCGGCATAAGTTCTTGAAAAAGCTAACAAAGCCATTGCTGTAGTAGCCTCGAAAAAAGTACAATTCAACTCAGGGAATGATTCCGACGCTATTCTACATTCTTCGATAAATTTATATAAATCTTGATCGCTTATTTCTTCCCCAGCTAAGGTAATACGTTCATTAAAACGTACTAAATGTGGTGAGGTATAGCGGTGTATAGTGTAACCAGACTCTTCAAGAATCGATTTTAAATAAGCTAAAACAGAACCTTTACCGTTTGTACCAGCTATATGTATAACTTTTGGTAAATCATTTTGAGGATTGCCAAGTAATTTAAGAAGCGTTTTGACTCTTACTAGCTGTAAATCAATCACTTTATAGCCATGAGGTATAGGCCAATGAGGCATTTTTACCATTTTATCAAAATCAAAATGATGCTAATAATACAGTTAAAATAATTTTTTTTCTAATACATATTTATCTTCTAAGTCCTTTACATTATAACCTAAATTACCAATCATATCTCTTAATTTATCAGCTTCTTTCCAATTTTTATTTTTTTTCGCAATTAATCGAGCTTCTGCTAGCTCTTGCACTTTAGAATCTAGTGGCTTACTGCTATCAGCACTTTTATATAAATCAGCAGAAGCAAAACCCATTAAGATATATCCCTGCTGCAGCTCTTGTGCTTTATCTTTATCGCCTTTTATAGCTTGGCTAGCTAATTCATGCAAATATCGTAATGCTGCAGGAGTATTCAAATCATCTTTCAATATAGAGATTAACGTAGGGGAGTGTATTTTTAAAGTATCATTTAAAGAATCTTCATTAATGACTAAGTTATGCTGCTCAAGAGCATAGCTAAACTTCTCGACTCCCTTATAAGCATCATTCAAAGCTTTAGTATTGAAATCCAATGGTTTACGATAGTGAGATGTAAAGTAAAAATACCTAATGACTTTGCCTGGAATATCTGCTTCCAATAATTCATGAGCTGTTTTAAAGTTACCTAAACTTTTACTCATTTTTTCACCTTCTACAGTTAAAAAACCGTTGTGAACCCAATATTTCGCATATGTACTATGCGGAATAGCACATACAGTTTGCGCTATCTCATTTTCATGATGAGGAAAAATCAAATCTGCACCGCCCCCATGTATATCAAAACTACTACCTAAATATTGAGTACTCATAGCCGAACATTCTATATGCCAGCCAGGCCTCCCAATTCCCCAAGGACTGGCAAAAGAAAACTCCTCCTCACCATTTTTTGTCGGTTTCCATAAAACAAAATCTGCAGGATTTTTCTTAAAAGGAGCAATTTCTATACGTGAACCAGAAATGATTTCTTCTAAATTACGTTTAGATAATATGCCATAATCACAATACTTTTCTATATCAAATAATACATGCTGATCAGCTATATAAGCATATCCTTTAGCGAGTAAGCTCTCTATAAGAGCGAACATTTGATTTAAGTGTTCAGTGGCTTTAGGTTCAAAGGTGGGACTCAAGCAACCAATGGCTTTAAGATCTTGATGGTAAAAATCAAGCATTTCAGATGTTAATTCTGAAGCGGCAATCTGCCTAGATTTAGAAGCATTTATGATTTTATCATCTATATCTGTGACATTTCTTACGTAAGTGACTTTGTTAAATAACTGCTTTAAAAGTCGAAATAATAAGTCATACACCACAGCAGATCTAATATTTCCTAGGTGCGCTCTGTCATAAACAGTCGGTCCACATACATACATCCTAACATTACTATTATCTAAGGGAAGAAAATCTTCTACTTGTTTAGACAACGAGTTAGTTAAGCGTAATAACATAGAGAATTGTAAATACTAAAAAGAAATATGATTACCAGCTCATTATTTAAAACAGGCTAATATAATAATCAACTCTTAATTAATTAGCAATAAAACCGGAAAACATTTACTGTTTTGCTTTATACTTAGGATTTTTTTTATTAATTACATAAAGCCTGCCCTTACGACGAACCAATTTGCAATCTTTATCTCTTTTTTTAGCGCTTTTTAGCGAAGAAAGAACTCTCATTTTACTTAATTATGGATAAAATAGCTTTTAATCAAGCAACAATACTATACTGTTAATCGCTAAAAAGCAAGGCATTAATTAACGATATTATTGCTGGATAAGTTTTTAGCCTTTAATACAAAGGGAGGCTAAATTTTGCCTTTCAATATATCAATGAGAGTTCAACAGTTAAAATAAGCGGTGTGAGCACACGCAAATTATAAAATTTGACAATACAAATGTTCCAGTATCAAAGGTATATCAATTTTAGTAGTAATTTTTAGTCAAAATTTTGATTATTTATAGCTAAAAATATCCCTATATCCAAGAATTACCCACCCATTATTTCTTTAGCTTTTTCTAGCCCTACCTCTTCTGTTTTCTTCACATACTTATCAGTTAATTTCTGTACTTCTTCACTATAAGATTTTAATTCGTCTTCAGAAATATTTTTACTTTTTTCTAATTTCTTTAACTCATCTATCCCATCTCTTCTTACGTTACGTATAGCAACTTTAGAATGCTCTACATACTCACTAGCTTTCTTGGCTAGCTCTTTTCTTCTTTCTTCGCTTAAATCAGGTAAAGGAATTCTAATAGTTTGACTTTCTGCAATAGGATTTAATCCTAGTCCCGCATTTAATATTGCCTTTTCAACTGCTTTAGTATTAGCCTTATCCCAGACTTGAACTGTAAGCATTCTAGGCTCAGGAGCACTAACAGTTCCTAATTGACTTATCGGCATTATGCTTCCATATACTTCAACCTTTACTGGCTCTAATAAAGATGTAGATGCTCTACCTGCACGCAAACCCGAAAGAGTGTGTTTAAGATTGGTAATAGAACTTTCCATTCTCTTGTCTAAATTTTCAATAATACTTTTAGGATCAGAAAACATAATTATATAGTTTTTTATTAAGAGTTTTTAAACGATTGACCACTTTCATTGATTTTATCAACTTGATGTTTTATAACAATATAAGCTATACTACTCAAATAAAATTTACTACTCTTTATTATCTAAATATCGACAACATTATTTTTTAACCTCAGCTAAACTTAATGTTCACGATATCGTATGAGATGAATCAATTCTTCTAGAACTTCAACATCAGGACTTTTGCCAAAGCTGCTTAAATGGCTTTTAGCGGTATTTACAAGCTTATCCGCCAATTCATACTGATTTGATGAAGAAGGAAGTTCTTTATCTATGATATCATCAGTAAGTTGAAACAATAATCCTAAGGCTTTGCCATAGCCAGCTAAATTTATCCTAGAAGCATTATCTCCAACTATTATCGCTGGAGATTCACATGCAGCTATAAATAAGGATGCTGTTTTCATGGTTTGCATTTCTTCTATTAAATAAGAATTTGATTTTAAATCTTTAGAATTGTCTTTGATATATAAATCAATTGCCTGCCCCCCTACCATACCTTGATAACCTGATGCTTGAGATATAGATAAAATCAACTCTAATACCTTTTCTGCTTCTACATGCTTTCTAATTCCAACTAAAACTTCAAAGGCTAAAGTTAGCAAACCATCCCCTACTAATATTGCCATCCCTTCACCAAATTTTTTATGACAACTAGGTAATCCTCTCCTGTAATCATCATCATCCATTGCTGGTAAATCATCATGAACTAGTGAGTAAGTGTGAATTAGCTCTATAGCAACCGCTAGTATTATTGCTACTTCCTCATTACATCCCACTAATTTGGCACATTGCAATACCAAAAATGGCCTAACTCTTTTCCCTGGCGTGCATAACACATAATTCATAGCAATAAGCAATTGTTTGCTCGAGTGTTCTTGTTTTTCTGAAAGTAAAAGTTTTAATGCTAAGTTAATTTTTTCTTCAACTTCGATTATGAGATCCTTTAACAACACGACTTTAAGTATATTAATTTAATTATTAGTACTATTTTATTTGTGTTAATTAACTTTTATAAAAACATTGAATAGAGTAAAAGATCTTAATTATTCCAAGCTACTAATAATATTTATTGGTATGTTTTATTAGAATTGATATATGTAAAAAAAGATGCTAAACGTTATGAATGCAACATATAATTAGTTATTACTCTACATAAGGTAAACATAATTGCAAGCCCTAAGGTAATAATTACAGTAAAGAGAATATAATACTGATCTTAAGCTCAGTTAACTGTTATTAAATTTTAACATTTCGATTAAAGCAAAGTTCAACCTACAATAATTAAAATAAATTTATGGAAATTGCTAATAACGTTAATAATCGTTGGGAAACAGTCATAGGGCTAGAAATTCATGCACAAGTAACTAGCAATTCAAAGTTATTTTCTTCCAGTCCTCATTCTTTTGGTGCTGAGCCTAATAGCCAAGCTTCTTACGTTGATTTAGCTATGCCTGGTATGTTACCAGTACTGAACATGATGTGCGTCGAACAAGCTATTAAAACAGCTTTAGGTTTAAATGCTGAAATAAATCCTCTTTCTATATTTGAGCGTAAAAATTACTTTTATCCTGATTCACCTCAAGGTTATCAAATTTCGCAATTTACCCATCCTATAGTTGGTAAAGGTTCTTTGAAAATAGAAACTAATTCAGGAGATAAAATAATTAATATTTCTCGTATACAATTAGAGCAAGATGCAGGAAAAAGCATACATGACCAAAGCCCTAACGAAACTTTTCTTGATTTTAATAGGTGCGGCGCTCCTTTAATGGAAATAGTAACAGAGCCTGATATGCGTAATAGTGAAGAAGTGGCTGAATTTATAAAAAAATTACGTAGTATTCTAAGATATTTGGGTACATGTGATGGAGATATGGAAAAAGGTTCTTTACGTTGCGATGCTAATATCTCTATTAAACCTTTAAATTCTAGTGTATTTGGCACCAGAGTAGAGGTGAAAAATCTTAACTCTATACGTAATGTAGTTAGAGCTATAAATTTTGAAGCTCAAAGACAAATCAGCATGCTAGAAAAAAACTTGAAAATAGATCAAGAAACACGTCTTTTTGACTCTGAAACAGGCGAAACAAGATTAATGAGATCTAAAGAAGATGCATCAGATTATAGATATTTTCCTGATCCTGATTTAAATCCTTTAGTAATAACAAGCGATTATGTTTCTAAAATACGCCTCAATTTACCTGAATTACCTGAAAAAAAGAAAAATCGCTATATTACCGAACTAGGTATTTCTCAGTATGATGCTGAGGTAATAGTAGCTGATAAGATTACCGCAGAATATTTTGAAGAATTAGCTAAAAAAGCTGATCCTAAACTAGCGTCTAACTGGCTAACTAGTGAGTTATTTGGTTATCTTAATAAATCAGGGTTAGAGATCGATCAATCACCTATAAGCGCTAGCCAGTTAGCAGAATTACTGAATCTCATAACTAATAAAACAATTTCTGGGAAAATAGCTAAACAAGTATTTGAAATTATGTTTAATACTAAGGAAGATCCCATAATTATTATAGAAAGAGAGGGGTTAAGACAAGTTACTGATTCTAAAGAAGTAGAAGTAGTTATAAATGCAGTAATTAGTGATAATCCAGAAAAAGTTGCCGAGTATAGAGCAGGTAAAAATAAGCTTTTTGCTTTTTTCATAGGCCAGATTATGCAGCGCACACAAGGAAAAGCTAATCCTGAGCTAGTCAACCAAATCTTACAAGATAAGCTAAAATCAGAATAAAATAATTGATTATAATTATTTTAACATTGATAGAATAAAAGTGCTGACTAACTCAACAAATCTTTATTTATCTGAGGGATATAATACTTCATATAAATATAAGCCATGAGCAGGAGCGGTAGGCCCAGCTTTTTTTCTATCACGTAATAGCAAAATTTCTTCTAAATTACTTTTATTCCAACTTCCATTGCCGATTTTTCTCAGGCTACCTACTATAATTCTTACTTGATTATGGAGGAACGAAGGCGCTTTTATATAAAGCTGAATAATACCACCATTGCTATTATTCCCACTATTCTTACTTAATGGTAATAGAAAATTATTTGATGTTATCTCTATCGCTTCTATATTTTTTACTGGAGATTTAGATTGACAGTGAGAATTTCTAAAGCTACTGAAATCATGTTTACCTACCAGTATTTGAGCCGCTTCATTCATTGCTGATAAATCTAATTTTTCCGGTACTAACCATGCCCTACTACGAGTCAATACTAATGGCACTCGTCTATTAACTATTAAATATATGTAGCTTCTACTAATGGCTGAAAATCGAGCATGAAATTTCTCATCTACTTTAGTAGCATTAAATACTACTATTTGATTAGGACGTAGGAAATAATTTATTCCAGATATTAAATTTTGTAATTTCCAATCTACAAGTAATTCAAAATGCGCCACTTGATTTATTGCATGCACTCCTGCATCAGTTCTTCCTGCAGCAAATAATATTACTCTTTCGGAAGTAAGTTTATATATAGCTTCTTCCAACACTGCTTGTATAGACACACAATCTTTCTGTGTTTGCCAGCCCGAATAATTGCTTCCGTCGTATTCTATATCTATTCTATATCTATGTTTGTGTAGCATTTAAAATTTATATAATAATATAATAAAGTTTTTATTGCTTTTCTATTATGATGAAATTTAAACTAATACTTTTAATCGTTAAATTTACTACTACTACTCACCAAATGCTCAAAATTTAATATTTTTTTAATTGCTCTATTACCATGATTAATATAATGTGTCACTATGCTTCATCAACTAAATAAACCTTTTTAATACACAAGCTTTTTATGTTTAGTGAATTAATAGATAATTATCTCTAATGTAAATTAATAATTTAATTTTTATAACTTAAGATCATAATTAGAAGATGAACAATAAGCAATTAAAGCCCAATGTATTATTAGTTGAAGATGATAAATCTGTAGCTAACGTGATAAGTTATAACCTACAAAAACAAGGTTACAATGTTATTGTAGTCCATGATGGCGAAAAAGCTTTAATCACAGCTAAAAATGAAAAGCCTGATTTAATACTTTTAGATTGGATGCTACCTTTAAAATCAGGTATAGAAGTGTGTACAATCTTACGTTCTTACCCAGAGTGTTCTCATACCCCTATAATCATGATTTCAGCTAAAGATGATGATTTAGATAAAGTTACTGGTTTAGATCGTGGTGCAGATGATTATATGACTAAGCCATTCTCTCCATTTGAGCTAGCAGCCAGGATGAGAGCTGTATTACGCAGAATACGCCCAGCATTTTCTGACAAAATGCTTAAGTTTAGTGATATCGAAATGGACTTATCATCACATTGCGTAATGAGAGGAAGTAAAGAAGTAAAGCTGGCACCTATAGAATTTCAGATTTTACAAATGCTAATGGAAAAACCTGAAAGAGTTTTATCTAGAAATTCTTTGATAAGTAAGATTTGGGGAACAGAAATTGAAGTCGATACTCGTACCGTTGATGTTCATATCACTAGGTTACGTAAAGCTTTACTAGAAGCTAGTAATAATAATAAGGAAATTATAAAAACTGTTAGATTAGCTGGATATAAATTAACCTTATAAGTTTTATAATATCCAAAAGAAAAGTAATCCCTATTGATGAATGACTAAACTTTTTATAGAAATCTTGCTTATTATTGGTTTGGTAAAGGGAAAAGTAAATACAAGAAAGTATTTAATATTAATACCCCTAACATGTTGCATAGTGGTAACAACTTCATAGCACTTATATGTTTCAATTGATATTATTTGTTTTTTATTATTGCGAATAAAGCAAAATAAGTTAGAATTTTTCAATAAAAGACTAACAGAATAAAAGTATGCTATATAAAATTAAGCTATTTTTAGTATTATTACTCTTTGTGCTTCTTGATTCGGCATTAGCGATCAAGCCTGGTGATATTTACTTTAAAGCTGAATTAGATTATTCACTAAATAACATTAAGTTAAATAGTGATAAAGGAGGGTCGTTGCTATTTAAAAATGCTAAAGGTTTAGGAGCTGGTGTAGGACTAGGTTATAATTTCACTAGTGGAGTAAGAACAGATTTACTATTCTCCTTTAATCCAACTAAAGGTTATAATAAATTCAACCTAGGTAATAACACTACTAATAGTGAATTAAAATTACAAAATTATTCATTAACTTTAAATGCTTACTATGATTTCATAAATAGCACTCATTTCATCCCTTATATTATGGCTGGAGTAGGAGTGAATAAATCAAGGTTTGAGCTTTTTACTAATAGGTTTTCTAGCTCTATATATGATGATAATGCTTCACTACCTTTTGTATCTGAGAATAGTAATAAGTTTGTCTATCAAGCGGGTTTAGGTTTAGGTATAGAAATGACTAAAGGATTTTTTTTAGATTTAGGATATAAACTAGGTAACAATGGAGAAGCTACTTTAAAAGGCTATAAGCTGGTTACCAACTCCAATTCTAGTAGTGCAAGTATGGCAACAAGTGATAGCAATTCAACTATTTCAGCTAAGCCTCAACTAAAGCATACTGTGACTGCCACAGCAAGATTTACTTTTTAAATGCTACTTTTTGTTTAAGATAATTAAAAAATAAAACAACAAGTATAAATTTTATTGCACTATAAAAGTTTTTATAATGAATTATAACACTTAAGTTCTTGTATTTATCTTATAAAACCTTAAACAACCTACTATATTAAAAAACTTAGTAAAATAGCTTGCATATAGAAATATATTGGTTATTATTATTCAAGTGAAATTTAGTTTAAGCAACCAAATAACACTTATCGCGGGGTGGAGCAGCATGGTAGCTCGTCAGGCTCATAACCTGAAGGTCGTAGGTTCAAATCCTGCCCCCGCA
>CAYLWW010000025.1:0-19021 GCA_964387585.1 uncultured Candidatus Midichloriaceae bacterium | reverse complement strand
ATTATAGGCTATCTTAACATATAACGTGACTCTTTTATACTGTTTTAGCTATACATTTAAGACTTCAACAGTTAAAACGAGAGGCTAACTCGCCTAGCATATAATAAATTAGCAAACGCAAATTCCGAAATTTGACAACGGAAATGTTGAAGTCTTAAAGGTGTACAACTTCACACACATATTAGTGCACGCACAAATTCTTACCTTCTAAATATAAAATACTTTTATACTAAACTCACCTTTTGCAACTATTCTTTATAACGATTTAGCTATAATTTCCTTTTTATATAAGCTACTAGTTAATTTTATCAAGAAAATCCTTATCTTCTAAATTAATGTTTGAATTAGGATTAGCATTTAAATTATTTTTTGAAATATTGCCTTGTTGCTCTAGGTTTGAACCTACACTTCCATCATAATTTAATATAGGTGGTACGCTTAATGAAGGATAAGAAATTACGGTAAATTCATCAGGGCCTTTAGCCTTTAAACCTAAAGTACTTTTTAAATTACTACATCCATTAGTAGTAAGAACCGCCATAAGCAAAGCAATAAACTTAATAGAAGAAACACTATTAAATACAGTTATTTTTATCAAAAGAGACCTCGAAAAATAGTAAAAACAAATAACCATAATAAAATAACCATTAATAAGGTCAAGAATTTTCTAAGGATTATGAGTAATAATAGTAGGGTAAATTTGCTTTTCTAATATTAGTCTATGTAATAACCAAGAGATAAAAAACATAATAAAACCAGAAAATACTATATCACTTAAAAAATGCTTACCTGTAGCTATACGCAATATTCCAAAACTTAATCCTATGAAAGTAGCAGTTATAAAGAGCCATTTCCTACGTCGCCCTATGCTTAAAAACCCCAAGCTATATAAAGCAAAACCCTTAGCCGCATGACCAGAAACAAAAGAGCAATCTTCACTACATTGATCGCTAATTATCCAAGCGGGAGAAAATTCAGCTGCTCCACCAAATTCCTCAATTTGAAAAGGTCGCGCTCTATGAAAAACTTCTTTTGTAACGTTATGTATTAGCACAATTCCTCCCATAACCGCTACTAGGCTTAAGTACAGTAGTACGTAATACATATTTAAAAGAGAATGCTTAAAGCTAGATTCACCTCTGCGAAATGCTTTGTAATTAACAAAAATTACTTCACAAACTACCACTATAGTAGTAACGCATATAGCAATTATAATGAAAGTTTGAATTAAGCGTATAATAAAATTATTATTAGAAATAAACCCATGATCAAAGTTGTAAAACAATCTAGAAAAGGATAAGTCAATACTTGGAAAATAAGTAAATAATATTACGAACAAAATGAAAGAAATTAGTAGAGGAATAGTTTTACGAATACTCAACATATTTTAAAATATCACTTCACTTATTATGCTTAATTTTTTTAATACAATTATTTATTTTTCTGTATTTTCGCATTCATTGCCTAAGTCATTTTTAATAGCAACCCAATTATATGTCTCACTTATAGCCCAGCAACTAAGATTAGAACAATAATTAGGAAAAGATTCAGAACACATATTTTGAAATTTATTCATAGTGCTTATTTCTATACCTTTACTACCATCAGCAGGCTGACACACTCCCCTTACGTATCCACCCTTAACTCTTATCTGCCCTACTAGATAACCTTCTCCATTGAAGTAGTAACTACTGTCTATCTTCCTTCCTGCTATACAAGCTATATAACAACCATCAGAACCAGTGTATAAATTACTAATAGCTACAACTTTGCTAAACTCATCACGATTCAAATTATCACTCTTGTAATATAAAGATCCTTGGATTAATTGAAGAACACTAGGGTTTTCCATAAGCTCAGCATAATTAATATTATTGCATAATAATTTATTATTCAAAATATTAGATAACGCCAACTTAACCCAAAAAAGGTTAGCAATAAAACATAACGTTATTAACTTGTATATCATAAAAAAACAATAATATTATAAGAGAAATATTTTAAAATCTACTGTCTATATAAAGCTTATGCTAAAGAACTAAAGTTTGAAATTCAATGAATTTGATTGATTCTTGTATAATATACACGATGAATGTAATGAAAAAATTTTGTTAAGATTAATCTTTTAAATAGTTTAATATAGCTAATATCTTACTATAAGCATTAGTTTTATCTAAGTTCACAGCCATAGAGTACTCATTGACTAGCCTATCTAAAGCCAGATCATATATTACCTTTTCACTATAAGATCTATCTGGATCCTCAACATTGCGATGCAAATCTCTTAAAACTTCAGCTATAGAGATTATACTTCCTGAATTGATTTTACTTTCGTATTCCTGTGCTCTCTTACTCCACATGCCTTTAGATATTTTGGCCTTACCTTTTAACACACTAATAGCACTATCTAAATCACTAGTAGAGCTTATATGTCTTAAGCCAGTCTTAACAGCACGAGACTTAGGAACCCTTAATATCATTTTATCTTTTGTAAACGATATTACATAAAGGCTTATTTCTACTCCTGCAACTACCTGGATTTCTTCTGCAGTAATTTGTCCCACTCCATGGGATGGATATACAACACTATCACCTATTTTAAAGGAATTAATATCGGACAGTTGAATCATGATACACCTCCTTTTAGCTGTAATGGATAAAGCAAACGCATTATAACATATTATCTTATTATGTAAAGAACATTATATTTTATATAATCAAATTCTATAAATATACCAAGGAGACTTCAAGAGTTAAAATGAGCAGCGAAATTGCGAAATTTGACAACGCAAATGTTGGAGTATCAAAGATATACCTAGTAACAAATAGATTTAAAGTAAAATAATGCCAATTAAGAAATATAGTGAGAATTCATTTTTGGAGAATATCTCACACAAGGAGCAGATGGATCATTAGAATAATGATTTGATACGCAAGGACTTTTCAGATCATTCACAGATGGATCAACCGGCGTACAACTGGTAATAAAAATTGGTAATAATAAGATTATGAATGATAAAATTTTCATATGTATAAAATTAAAATATTAAAACACCTTACGTTAAAATTATGCTTCTATCATTAGTATACGCTCACTAGGTAATGCTATACTAATTTTAGAATCTTCTTCTATATCATTATTAACATATACTAACTCATTATCAAATAAAGAAGCGCTATCATCTAAATCTTTATCATTGCTACGTTTATCATTTAAGCCTATATTTAAGGATATATCACCCATATCTCTCTCTATTACTTCATTAATACTATTCTCTAATTCCTTAACGTTCTGTTTTAATAAATAAACAGTACTAACCTTATCAGCAGTTATTTCTATAGAATAAGAATTATTATTCTTATCATAATTTAGTGCTATATCAACTTTTCCTAATGCAGGACTAGGTTGAAGTTGTACTCTTATGTTTTGTTTATCTTTATTACTAGTGAGTTTCAATTTTATTTGCTCCACTACAGACAAACCCAAGCTTTTACTTCTTGCTTCATCATAAGTATCAGAAATAGAGGTATTAAATTTTGCTGGCGAAATCGGAATTACTTGGTTCAAAAGAAAAGTATCTTTTCCACTTAATTCATTTATAGTATGCTTGTAAGTAGTTGCCGCAGCTAGTTCAGCTAGCGAATCATCCAACAGCACTTTATGCTTATAACTAAATAATGGAGCTAAATTATCATCATTCGATTGTAAAGCTTGTTGAAATTGATTAGCTTCGCTAGGGTGATTATACAAAACATGTTCTGGAGCTTTAAAAGTTAAGTTCTTATTTGATATTAACCCAGCCAAGTGGTTAGGTGATAGAAAATTAATTAAATGGATTTCATCAAGTAACTCTGCTTCAGTATAAATATTTTTGTAATTATTACCCTCCTCTAGTTCATCTAAGGGCTTACTAAAATCACTAAAAGTCATCATGACATTTGTTATATCTCCAACGAAACTAAATTTATTCGCATTATTAAACTCTTCTAATACGCTTGTAGAATCATGGCCTTGCGTAGTAACCTTTTTTAAATTCTCTATAAACAATAATTTTTCATTTTCTTGAGAATACTCAGAATTACTTTCAAGCTCATCTATTTTCCCATATTTTAGAGAATTTATATAAGCAATGTTATATTCCTTATTTTCAATATCAACTTCAATATCATTGCTCAGTTTTTCGTTTTGATTTAATATTTGCGAATATGAGTTACTTTTTGATGAGGATAAAGATCCTTCTAAAGCAAAACTAAGCTGCTTTGGCTTTAATAGAAAAGTTTCAGGATTCACATCATTATCTGAGAAGTTTTCAGAGATTTTATCAACTTTTAAGGGTAATGTGTCTAAATTATCGCCTTCTCTATCTAATCCCAATTTAGTAAGAAAAAAATGCTCTTTTATCAAATCCTGGTTTTGAGCATTTTGAGTATGCATACTACTATTATCGGTTTTAGCATTACTAAAATTTTCTTCTTTTAGATATTGGAAAATAGTTTCTGAAAATGACTCTATGTTAGATCCAGGTAGCTCTACTACAACTTTATTATCACGATAACTTGATTCAGTAGCTAAATTTTCTAATAATACTTTAGTATTCATTTCATCTATAATTCAAAAAATAATTTAATTAGCTAATATTTAACCTCAACTCTAAGGCACTTGGCTTAAATTTATATATTCTCCCTTAGCAGTATTATTAGCCTCTATTTGCATAGATGACTGAAGATTTTCTAAATTATCTGGCGTTATATTATTAGGAGTATTGTTATTAGCTTTTTGCATTACTATTTCTGCATCTTTAGTTTCTAAATTGCTTGCATTAGTGTCACTTATATCTGCGCTATCACTTCCATACGCGTTACCACTAAGGCTCGCTCTATTGACTAACAATTGATTAACAATTCTCTCCCTTAACTTTCGTTCTTTTACAGTTAAATCTTTGGTATTTCTCTTAAGTCCACCCTCCTCTATAAAAATATTATAAGGTAGAGCTCTGCGGTTTTTAAACTCAGCAACATTCTTTACTTGCTTGTTATTGTTGCTGTTTTGCATAATACCACAACTACAAAGACCTAATAGCATTAAAGACAATAACACCCAAAGGCGCAAGTAGCTTATAATTCTTATCATTTTTACTATTTGTTTTATTAAATGTTTAAACCATTTTGTTTAAAACTTATGCTGCCCATTGTTTTTTATTTATAGTATATTTATTTAAGTTTAGAAAGCGTTAAATATAGTTACTATTATTTACAATATTTACTAGATATAAAGTACAAATTACTTTCAAACAAGTGGGAATTTAAAATAGTTTTATTAAACTAGAATCAATTTTTAATGCAAGAGTTTCATCTATTTTAGAAGACGAAACTTAATATTTTTAAAAATTTAACAGAAATATAATATATTATGTGCGCCTACCCATAAATTTGTATGGTGGGAAGGTCTTTATAGGTATAAGGCGCACTTTAAAGTTGCTTCAACAACAACTTGGGCGAGTATAAGTTGAGTTGACAGATAATGCAATACAATTTTTAATATTGCTTTTATTTTTTTATCTGTTTTTAACTTCCTGTAAGATAATTAGCGATATAACACTATAAAAAGAATTAGTTTTTATTTTATTAAATATTATAAAAATATTAATAATATTCGTAGAAGAAAATATAAATATGTTAAACGTGTTAAAAACCGCTTTCTCAAAGAAAGATAAATCTATAAATCAGCAGAAAAAGGTAAAAGAAAGTATGGATAATAGCAGTCGTACTTACTTTTATGGTATAGGACAGCCAATTTGGACTTTAAAGAACTATACTGAATTTGCTAATGAAGCATATAGCAAAAACGTTATAGCTCATCGAGCAATTAGCATGATTGCTCAAGCCGCTGCTAGCATACCACTTAAGTTATATCAGGACATCAATAAAGAAAAGCATCCTATACATTCACATCCATTACTTAGTTTATTGAATAAACCTAATCCATCTCAAAGTTCTCGAGAATTTTTAGAAGCTATATATGCTTATCGTCAATTAAGCGGTAATGCCTATATAATGATAACAGGTTTAGAAAATAGTAGCTTATTAAATAATTGTGAAATATTCAATTTACGCCCAGATAAAGTGCAAGTGGTAGCAGGAAATGGTTTTATACCATTAAGTTATCGTTATTTGACTGGAGAAAGTTATATAGATTATCCTGTAGATCAAGTAACTGGAAATTGCCAAATATTGCATATAAAAAACTTCAATCCTTTATCAGATTGGTATGGTTTATCATCAGTTGAAGCTGCCTCATACAGTATAGATCAACATAATCAAGCTGGAGCCTGGAATCAGGCATTATTGCAAAATGGAGCACGACCTAGTGGAGCAATAATAGTCAAAAATAGCGAAGGCAAACCAATGAATTTAAGTGAAGAAGAAAGACAATCATTACGCTCGTCTATAGAGGAAATTTTCTCAGGTCCTGCTAACGCAGGTAGGCCATTGTTATTAGAAGGCGGTCTAGAGTGGAAAGAAATGAGTTTATCTCCACGAGATATGGATCATATAGAATCAAAAAATAATTCTGCAAGAGAAATCGCTTTAGCATTAGGAGTGCCCCCTCCGCTTTTAGGAATACCAGGTGATAACACTTATAGCAACTTAGCTGAAGCGCGTATAGCATTATGGGAACAAACCATAATACCATTAGTAGAGAATACTGTAGATCATTTAAATCGATGGTTAACTCCTCATTTTGGCGAAGATTTATTGTTAACTTATGACACTGATTGTATAAGCGCATTAGCAAACAAAATAGATGTAATATGGAGAAGATTAGAAAATAGCAACTTTATGACTATCAATGAAAAACGTAAAGCCGTAGGTCTTCCACCTTTGGCTGAAGGTGATAAGTTATAGTAACACTCTGATAAATAAAAATTATCTGTGCTAGTTGCTGTTTATATGATTTTAAAAAAATAAGACTTTAAAAATAAAAAACAAATGAATTTTTCTTTTATACAATCTCCTAATTTTAACTCACGACCTTTAGATACAAAAATAAGTAGTATAGTATTACATCATACTGTTATAGATTTGGAATTAACTATCAAAGCTTTTTTAAATCCATTAAGCAAAGTAAGTTCCCATTATGTAATAGATAAAAATGGAGCTATTATAAAAATGGTTCAAGAAGAAAATAGAGCTTGGCATGCTGGAATAAGCTGCTGGAATAATAAGGTAAACGTTAATGATTATTCTATAGGTATAGAAATAGTCAATTCTGGTACTGAAGAATTTACCGTAGCTCAGATTAATTCAATTATTATGCTATGTCGTTCTTTAATAGAAATATACAATATTCCAGCATGCAATATCGTTGGGCATTCTGATATAGCTCCCAATAGAAAAATAGACCCAAGTCATTTATTTAAGTGGGATATTTTAGCGAAAAATGAAATAGGTTTATACCCTCAAGTTAGAGGAAACTCAAAGGCAATATTCAACTACGATAAAGCTAAAATTGGATTTGATAATAGCATTCACGAAGTACAAAGCTCTTTATTGCAGTATGGTTACCCTATAGAAGTTACCAGGAAGTTAGATAAACAAACCATAAATGTGATTACTGCTTTTAAAAGACATTTTTGCCCTTATAGTTTTAGCCTTACAAAAGAAAATTACTGGGATCAAGACTCTGATCTAAGATTAAAAGAGTTGCTTGAAATTAAAAAACAAAAATATTCATCTCTAATGAATAAGCGTATATAGGAATTAGGATGTTATGTGGAAAAGTTGATAAAATCCCATATAATATATAGCTAAAGTATTTTAATTTTAGCGTAAGCGAGGGAGCGTAGTATAGTAAAACCTACAACAACCTAGTAACATATACCAGAATTATAAAGAATTAGCTATATACCAAAGAGACTTCAACATTTGCTAGAAAAATGAGCGATGAGCTTGCGGAGCCTATACTAATAGGTGAGCGCGTAAGCGAATCCGCGAAATTTGACAACGCAAATGTTGAAGTCTTAAATGTATAATACAAATTACACCGCTTTACAGCCAGCCTAAGCTTTTCCACCAAGGAATACCTACAATTAACCATATAATAGTTATGCTTGTGCTTACTATAAAAGATATTCTCCACCATTTTGCAGTGGTTAAGTATCCCGCTCCATAAAATACAGGTGCTGAGCTAATCCCGTAATGTGTTAAGCCAGCAGACAATATTGATATTATCGCTAGCCCTAAAGCAGAAGCTAAAGGTGGCATGCCGAAGTGTAGTAGTAAAGCTAAGAAAGTGCTATACATCACCGATATATAAGTAGTGCTGCTAGCAAACAAGTAATGAGCATAGAATAGAGTTACTAATAATACTGTTACCGCTATAAAATCACTTTGATTTTGAAGTGAATCAATCATTTTGCTACTTAACCAGGAAGTTATACCTGAGCTGCTTAGTCCCTCAGCTATAGTTATAAGTATAGCAAACCATATAAGAGTCTTCCATGCACCTTTTTCATTTACTACGTCTTCCCAAGTTAATATATCAGTGATTAACAAAAGTACTAATCCAATTAAAGCGGTTGTAGTAGCATTAATTCCTAATTGTTTTTCCATTATCCATAAGAATATTAATCCGCCAAATATAATCAGCATTAATAACTCTTTTATCTTTAAGGTTCCCATTTCTTTTAAAGATTTAGCTGCTAATTTAGGAGCAGTATCATCCTTAAAAAATCCTGGATTGCACATTACATACAGTATTGGAGGAAGAGCTATTAAACTCATTATCCCTGGAACTATAGCTCCTAATGCCCAATCTCCCCAAGTAATACTGATTCCTTCTAATCCAGCCAGACGTGCGGCTATAGGATTTGCTGCCATAGCTGTTAAAAACATGGCGCTTGTTATTACATTAGCATGAAAACTAATTTGTATGAGAAAAGCTCCTATTTTAGATATGTTTTTATTACTGCCGTCTTTATTATGAGTTTCGCTGTATTTATTGGCTAAAGCTTGTGCTATAGGAAATATAATGCCACCTCCTCGAGCGCTAGCACTTGGTATCATAGGAGAAAGTATTAATTCAGTAAGTACAATACTATAGCCTAGGCCTAAAGTAGTTTTTCCAAATTTAGAGATAAAAAAGTATGCTATTCGAGTTCCTAAACCTGTTTTAATTATTCCTCTAGCTAGTAAAAATGCAGTTACCACCAACCATACTATGGGAGAGGAAAATCCTGATAATGCTTTTTCTATAGGCATTGTATTTGTTATAATACATAATACCATGCTAGTAATTGCAATAGCACCAAGAGGCATTACATTGATTACAATCCCTACTATGGTAATTATGAATATGACTAACGTGTGCCATGCTTGGCTAGTTAATCCTTCAGGAATTGGAATATACCAAGCTATAAAAAAAAACGCAGCTAATGCTACTAGCTTAGTATAATTCATTGAATTATTTTTGATCATAATAAACTTAGTTAAGATTTAGGTTAATAATAACAAATTAAAAACTTTAACTATTTTAGTAGTTAATTATATTAAGGTTAGTACATGTTAAAATTAACTAACATTATTAATTTATAAGTACTAGATTGATTTAATACAATTAAAAAAATATGTAATCTTAATTTAAAATCAAGTAATTAATATGCATAATAAAAAAAATGCCATATACCCTGGAACTTTTGATCCCCTAACTATAGGACATATTAGTATCATAAAACGAGCTGCGTTGATGTTTGATTTATTGATCATTGGAGTAGCAGAACATTCAAATAAAAATAATTTATTTAGTTTAGATGAAAGGGTAGAAATTACACAAGAAGAAGTAAAAAAAACAGGAATTGAAAATGCAATAGTGAAACCGTTTTCAGGTTTATTAGTAAATTTTGCTTCCGAACAAAAAGCCAGAGTTATAGTGAGAGGTCTTAGAGCTGTATCAGATTTTGAATATGAATTCAAAATGGCTTACATTAATAATAAATTAAATAATGAAATAGAAACTATATTCTTACCTGGTACTGAGCAAAGTCATTTTATTTCTTCTTCATTAGTAAAGGATATAGCTAAGCTTAAAGGCAATCTTAGTGAATTTGTTTCTGAAAATGTTGCTAAAAGACTTTATCAAGTGTTATATTCATCAAGCTCTTAAGTGAAATTTTACTTAGAAGCTAAACTACTTAACTTAATAATTTGAAATTATTAGTAATCTAAACATTATTTTGTATAAATTTTAATGGTTAATTGTTTAAAGCACAATCAAATAACATCTTCTTGTACTACTCCTATGATGAGGCAGTATCTTGCTGTTAAATCTGCTCATGAAGATTATCTATTATTTTATCGAATGGGGGATTTCTATGAATTATTTTTTGATGATGCTATTATTGCTTCACGTGAATTAGATATTGTATTAACAAAACGTGGTAAGCACGAAGAGCAAGATATTCCTATGTGTGGGGTCCCTGCTCATTCAGGCGATATATATTTAAACAAGCTAATTAAAAATGGGCATAGCGTAGCTATTTGTGAACAATTAGAATCTCCTGAGGAAGCTCGTAAAAGAGGTCCTAAAGCAGTAGTAAGACGTGAAGTCATAAGGATATTAACTCCTGGAACACTACTAGAGGATAGTTTACTAGATGCTAAAGACCTTAACTACCTATGTTGCATCCACAAGTATAAAAATAGTTTTGGTTTAGCCTGGGTTGAAATTTCTTTAGGAGATTTTTATGTCGAGAAAGTAAGCGATATTGAACTAGAATTAGAGTTGGTTCGTTTATCCCCTAAAGAAATTATAATTTCAGAAAGCTTACTGAAAGATTCTAATATCGCAACAAAACTTAGCAACTCTTGCATTACTACTAGAGCATCAAGCATTTACGATTTTGACAGATGCGAAAACAGGTTAAAGCAGTTTTATAAAGTTGATTTTCTTGATGGTATAGCAACTTTTGATGAGCTTGAGATAATAGCTGCTGGAGCTTTACTAGAGTATTTAGAACATACTCAAAAGGGTAATATACCAAAGCTCAAAATTCCTACTAAATTATCTTGTGATAATTTTATGGCCATAGATAAAGCAACTAGGTCTAACCTCGAGTTAGAGCGCAGTATAAAAGGTAATAATAAGCGTTGCTTAATTAAAGTAATGGATAGTACTTTAACCGCTACTGGAGGGAGGTTATTATCTCTTTACTTTTCTTCACCTTTAGCAAATGCAGGGGCCATAAACCAACGCTTAGATAATGTCGAGAGTTTAGTTAAAAATAATGAAATTCGTGATAAAATACGCTTATCTTTGAAGCATTTTCCCGATATTGAAAGAGCAATAGCAAGAATTAGTGCTAGGCGAGCTATAATAAATGATTTGGTTATAATACGTGATGGAATGATCATAGCACTTAGTATTAGCAAATTACTATACGGATTAGGTGAGTTTTTATCTCCAGGAATATTTTCTTTGATAAAACAAATAGGTAATTTTGATGGTTTATTAGAAGAGTTAAAAGTTGCTTTAAAAGTGCAAAGAGATGAAGAATATAAGAGCATGTATGATGAAAATGATAATAATAATGGGTTTTTGCGTAAAGGTTATAACCCTCAATTAGATAATTTATATAATCTCAAAAACCATTCATCTGAACAAATCGAGATTTTACGAGATAAATATAAACAAACAACAGGTGTAAACAGCCTAAAAATTGCAAAAAACAATGTGATAGGTTATTTTGTTGAAGTTAGTCCAAGTAATGCTGATAAAGTAAGTAAATCTACATTATTCAAGCATAAGCAATCTCTTAGCAGTGCTATACGTTATACTACCGACGAATTACAGAAGTTAGAAATAGAGCTATTACTATGCGAAGAAAAAATAAAGCACTTAGAAAGTAATATTTTCAATGAATTATGCGATAAGGTAGTTGTTGCAGCCGAGCAATTAATGCTAACTGCTCAAGCAATCGCTGTAATAGATGTTAATTGCGCTTTAGCAGAAATTGCAGTTATAAATAATTATTCTAGGCCTATTATAGATGAAAGCGTTAATCTTGAAATTGTTGACGGTCGTCATCCCGTAGTAGAAGTAAATCTAGATTGTCAATTCGTTAGCAATTCTTGCTATATAAATAGTGATAGTAATTTATGGTTAATAACTGGACCAAATATGGCTGGTAAAAGTACTTTTTTAAGACAAAATGCATTAATTTGCTTTATGGCTCAGATAGGTAGCTTTATTCCTGCTAAAAAAGCAAATATTGGGGTGATTGATCGATTATTTAGTCGCATTGGTGCTGCGGATAATATTTCTCAAGGCCAATCTACATTTATGGTTGAGATGCTTGAAACTGCTTATATATTGAATAATGCTACTAATAAATCTTTGTTAATACTTGATGAAGTGGGGCGTGGAACCTCTACTTATGATGGGCTAGCTATAGCCTGTTCAGTGGTTGAGTTTATACATAATACAGTTAAAGCTAGAACATTATTTGCTACCCATTATCATGAATTAACAATGCTTGATATCAAATTACCTAGATTAGCATGCTATACGATGAAAATCCAAGAATGGAAAGGTCAAGTAGTATTTATGCATGAAATAATACCTGGTAAAGCCGAAAAATCTTATGGCATCCATGTTGCAGAGTTGGCAGGAATGCCTAAGCCAGTGATATCTAAAGCTTATGAGTTATTGGCTCAATTGTCTGAAAAAGAAGTTATAGTAAGTTAATTAATATATCTTTTTGATAAGTTAAAATTTTGATGTTTAGTCTCAGTAAAAAGTGGTTAAGATTAAGAATGAAATGTTTCTGCACAAATTACTTACTGATTTTAACTGTTGAAGTCTCAAAGGTATACTGCAACTCTTTTTTTATTGTGACACTTTTATACTGACTTAGCTATATATTACTTATTTGAGAATGTTTATTATTTTCATGTCAATTCAACTGCTTTTACTATAGTAGAATCTTTTGGTTGCAAGCTGATTTTTCTGCCACCATATTTGACACTATACCAAAAAAACTTCAAGAGCTGCTAAAAAAATAAGTGGTGAGCTTGGAAAGCCTATATTAATAGGTGAGCGTCAGCCAAGGGGCGAAATTTGACTACGCAATTGTTAAAGTATCAAATGTATACCTAAATCAAGTAGAGAAATTCTGAGTGAATATGGAAGCGGTGAATTAAGAGTGCAATAGGAAAATTAGCAACTTATACGATGCTATTATGATTATGTTTATGTAATTCTTTTAAAGCTCTTTTTTCACAAAGCGCTTATATCTTGCATCATTTTTCTTTTACTAAATGATTATTCCTGATTAATACTGAATCTTTTGCTATATTTAAAATTAAAACTTTTTTGTCATATTAGGAGATAAAGTAAAAATTTCAAATCCCGTTTCAGTTACCCCAATTGTATGCTCAAATTGCGCCGATAAAGATTTATCCTTAGTTACTACTGTCCAGTCATCATTAAGTAATTTTGTATAGTGAGCACCAGAATTTACCATTGGTTCAATAGTAAAAAACATTCCAGGCTCCAGAATAACCTTTAGTGTTGGATCATAGTAATGCAATACATTCGGAGCGCAATGAAATTGCTTCCCTATTCCATGACCACAGTAATCACGCACTACAGAATATCCATGTTTTTCTGCATACTTTTGTATTTGATATCCTATTTGATTAAGCTCCATTCCTGGCTTAACTAACTCAATTCCTATCATCATAGCTTCGTAAGTAACTTGTACTAAACGCTGTGCTTTGATGGAAACTTTATCTCCAACTAAATATGTACGACTAGTATCACCATGCCAACCATCAAGTATTGTAGTTACATCAACATTGACTATATCGCCATTTTCTAATTTTTTATCGCTAGGTATCCCATGACACACCACATGATTAACTGAGGTGCAAATAGATTTAGGAAATCCCCGATAATTAAGAGGAGCAGGGATCGCCCCTCTACTAACTATCATATCATGACATAAATCATTTAGCTCATTAGTAGTGATACCCGGTTTAATAAAATCTGTGATATAATCTAATACTTCTGCAGCTAAATTACCGCTTTCACGCATTTTAATAAAATCTTCAGATTTATGTATTATAATGTTATTATTCATTGAGTTAATCTTAGTATTTTGATCTAATAATTACAATTGTTCTGAGTTAATTTTTTAAAAATGCCTCGATAGTTAATGGATTAATCCCTAACGCTTTGAAGTGATTTTTATCAGTAATGTTATTGATACCCAATAATTTAAATCTTTCTAAATTCATAGTAGGATTATCAAATATTTTACTTGATATCATAATCGCTAATATAGCTAATTTTTCCGGTATATACATAATGAATTTACGTTTTAACTTATAATCCATTATCATCCTCAGTATTTGTAGCATAGAATATTTATCTGGACCTGCAATTTCTATACATAATTCTTTTTTACTACTATCTAATCCGATTAACTCTCTGATCTGCTCTTCTTTTAAAAATAGCAGTTTGCAAATAGCTTCAGCTAGATCAGCCACATATACAGGTTGGACAACACAAGTAGCTAAAGACTTCCAAATAGGTAGAATAGGAGATAATTTTATTAAATTGATTAGCGGAGTTAAAAATTGATCGTTATTGCCAAATATTACGCTAGGTTTAACTACTATTGCTTTCTTATGATTTTGTAAAACTTGCTTTTCACCAGTTATTTTACTTTCTATATACCTGGAATTAAGATGTTTACTAACTTTTAATAACGCTGAAACGTGAATAAAATTTTTTACATTATGTAAGTAAGCTAGTTTAGCTATTAAACTTGGAATTTTAATATTCGCTATATCAAAATCTTTCTCTATCGTACCTATTAAGTTTACTATATAGTCGGAATTTTTGATTATAGGCTCAAGACTATCTACATCCCAACTTTTCGGTCTTACGATATTGATTTGCCCTACATCTCCACAAGTGATAATATCATCATGAACAACAACTTGTTTGGTTATGACATTGATTCTACATTTAGTTAAAGCCAAAACTTTTACCAAACTTCTTCCTATGAATCCACATCCTCCAAACACAGTTATAACATCTTGTGTAGTTAAATTAAAACTAGTATAGCTCATAGCACTTTACAACATGCCTATTATTTTAGAATGAGTAGCAAAATTAATTACTTTAGCTATAACATAACTATGGCTTGATATCAACAATGCTGTTTGATTTGTAATCAGTAACAAGATTTTTAAAATAACAAATTTTTATAAAGAGCTCTTGACTGATGTAATAATTATGCAATAAGTTACTCACTTATAATTTTTTTATACAAAAAATGTATCTATTGCATTCAGCTCATCTTAAAGGGCAAGAATAATAAAATTAAATAAAAAATAAATTTTACTTACTTTTTAATAAAAACATAGTAAAAGAGTATACAAGATAAAATACATAGTAAGTTCAAAAATAAGGTAAATTGTATATTATGTTAAATTCACTAAAAGATAACAAAGGTGCTAGGCATAGAAAGAAATTGCTTGGTAGAGGAATAGGTTCAGGAAAAGGTAAAACTTCAGGTAGAGGAGGTAAAGGACAAACAGCTCGTAGTGGTGTTGCTTTAGCAGGTTTTGAAGGAGGTCAAATGCCTTTATATCGAAGATTGCCTAAACGTGGTTTTAAGAATTTCAATCGCAAGGTATTTGAAATAATAAACTTAGGAGAAGTGCAAAAATTGGTTGATCAAAAAAAGCTTAATCCTCAGAATATCACTCTTGAGGCTTTAAAAGAGTTAGGTTTTTATAAAGGTAAAAATCAGCTTAAGCTTTTAGCTAATGGAGAATGCTCAGATGCACTTATTGTAGAAGCGCACTTGGCTTCTAAAACTGCATTAGAAAAAGTTAGCAATAAAGGTGGTAAAGTTATTAATCCTAGTTAGAATACCCTTATTAGCTAGCCATTATTTTCTCAATATGGCTAGCTAGCAGTGCTATTATTAGTTTAAAGCTAGCAATAATGGGATATTAGCAGTAATCAATAGACAATGTTTCTTTTTTAAAATGAAAATATGGATCACTTTTAATGCTTGCTAAATATTAGTTGTCGCGCTATTTTTTGCAAAGCAGTTAAATCACCAAATCCTTTGTTTATTAATCATATTGTTAGATACTTAAATATTAATCAATTGCTTTAATTGTCTTATCTTCAAGTTTAATAATCTTTTTCACTCTATATAAAAGAAAAGCTTTTCAGCAATGAAAAGCTGTTGCTATACTCTAAACACTTCGCTATAATTGAAGGTAAAAATTTAAGCGTATATACTAATTATAAACAACTACATATAAAATATAATTAGTAGTTACGGTAAAATTAATAAGAAACATCTATTTAATTTACTTAGTTTAGGTGAAAAAAGTATTATTAAATAAAGAATTAATAATATATTTTTTTATCTAAGTTGTTTGAGTACTTTGAGTAGCTAAGTGTTATGTTTTGCCATTTTAACAACAAAAATTAGAGCTATAATAATGGATATTACAACTATAAAAGATGAAGAATATCGTAAGGAATATAAAGTTTCCATTCCTTCTGCTTCAATAATACAAAGTGCTGATGGCGAAATCATAGAGAGATCTCAAACGTTTAAGTTAGCTGGCTTTAGAGAAGGTAAAGTACCAGTGAGTATAGTAAAGCGCCAGATAGGATCTGAGGTATTAGCTCGTCATATAGATAGAAGAATAAATGAAACAATAAAAGTTCTAGTTGACGAAAGAAAGTTAACCTTAGCAAGCGGTGCTGGTGTTGAAGTTCAGGAATTCAACCCAGAAGGAAATTTAATATTTACAGTAGGTTTAAACATATTACCTAATATACCAGCAATTAATTGGGATGATGAAATATTTAAGAAAGTAGAAATATTAGATTTAACAGTAAGTCAGGAAGATATGAATAATGCTTATGATAGCATTATTAAAATGTCTAAGAATTTTGTAAAAGCTGAGCAAGATTACCAATCTAAGTTAGGTGATGCTATAATAATTGACTTTGTTGGTAAAATTAATGGGGAAGAATTTGAAGGCAATAAAGCCAGCAGTATCAAAATCAATATAGGAGATAAACAATTTATAACTGATTTCGAAAATCAGTTGATTGACTTAAAAGAAGGCGATAATAAAGTTATAAAAGTATCATTCCCTCAAGATTATCATAACAATGATATAGCAGGAAAAGAAGCAGAATTTGAAATCAAAGTTCATGAAGTCTTAAAAGAAGAAGGTAGCTCAGGAATCACTTTAGAATTTGTCCAAAAATTAGGCGTCGAAAGCATAGAAAAATTTGATGAATTATTGAAAAATAGGATTAAGTTAGATTTTGATAACGTAGCAAGATTAAGGGTAAAAAAGCAACTTTTTGACTTAATTAGTGAGAAATGTAGTTTTCAAGTACCAACAAATATGGTCGATGCAGATTATGAAGTAATGTGGAAAGAAGTGGAAAAAAGTTTAGAAGACAAACCACAGAATCGACCAATAGAAGAAATAAAGGAAGAAATAAAATCCATAGCTTTGAGAAGAGTAAAATTAGGGCTTATATTAGCTGATCTAGCTCGTAGTAATAATATACAGGTAGAGCAAGAAGATTTAAATAACTCTATAAGAAAAGAGTTAGAAAGACGCCCAGGGCAGGATAAAGAAATATTAGAATTCTATAATAAGCCTGAAAATGTTGAAAAAGCTAAAGGTTCTATTCTAGAAGAAAAAGTAGTAGATTTTATTTTGCTGCAAATTCCAACTTCTAAAGTCACAGTAACAGCAAAAGAATTTAACGATAAGTATGCCGCAGAAATGAAATAAAGTTTATAATAAATAATAGTTGAAGTTTTTGACATAGCTATATAATTTGGTTCATAACAGTAGGTATCAAATTATATTTATTTGTGTTATAACTAAATCAATTTAATTAATTGCGCACTAAATATTGTTTTGCTATTATTAGTGCGTTCTTGCCAACAATACAATAATACTTAAGGAGTCTTAATAAATGTCACACTTTTTAGATTTTTTACATACAGTGCCTTTATTTTTTATAATTGCTATATTGCTTGCACCATATGTATACAAATTCATAACTCAAAGATTTATGCAAGTTAAATTCGCTGAGCCGTTGCTTTTACTATTATGTTCAATAGGAATAGCAGCTGGAAGTAATATACACGGTCATCACATGATGCACTTCATTGATCCATGTTTTGGTTACGCAGCTGTAATCATAGGAGTAGCAGCTAAGTTACTAGCAAAAGAAGTAAAAGAAAAAACTAAAGTAATAAACGCATAGTATTTTTTTATTTACTTTTAAATATTTTTCTACAAATCATTGTATTATAACTTAGTCAGCTAATTTAGCATAGAAAAGCTAGTAATTCTTAAAAGATTACTAGCTTTTTAAACTTACGCTGTGGTATAGTCGATAGATTATATTATAGTGAATCAAGTTTACATAGGGTAATTAAAGAATGATACCAAAGAGTCATATAAAGATTTAAAAGAGATTAATTTTTCTTTAATCCAACTTTTTTTCTTTTCATATTAGCTCAAAACTTCTCTATTTGATTTAAATTTGGAGAATATAGAAGCAAAGAAATAACGCTATATTCAACAGATTTTATTAGCTCCTTTTCCTTTTATGATTTATGAAATGCATCATTATCCATCACCACCACAGTTTCAGGCTTTAGCTCTTGGATCAAGATTTTTCTACCCAGATATTAAATCAATTAGTATCATAGCTTCCATCATAAACACCAATTGGTGTAATTGATTTATTGTTTAACATAACTCAGCTATTACATTCCTTCCTTGATAGTATTTACCGCTTTTCAGCGCTCACTTCGACATAAGTGAAGGGGGGATTTTTTTGTACCTGAAACCTTAATTGTTTTAAACGAAGATAAATGGCATTCCCTGTAAACCCCAATAATGGATTAGGAAGGAGTTAAGAGAGATGTTTTAGGGATATTTT
>CAYLWW010000024.1:0-19233 GCA_964387585.1 uncultured Candidatus Midichloriaceae bacterium | reverse complement strand
ATGTTCTGATAACAAAGCATCAGGATTATTACTTACTCTAGCTTTAAGTATTTTAGATCAGATCTTTCTATGTGATCTATTAAGTGGACGCCAATCCAAGCTTCCGATTTCTTCTTTCAACTTAAGCCAATTATAAATAGTAGAACAAGAAATATCAAAAACTCCACAGGTATAGCTCTTACCACCTCCTGCTTCTATAAATCTTAGGACTTTTTTACGTAAATTTAATGAATATAACATCCCTTATTTATATCAATTATCTCTATTAATCTCAATTGGAATAACTATATCTCCTCCTTCTTTAAAATTCCCCAGTTCGGGATAAGGAAGTAAAAACACCTTAGGCACATTAATAATTATAATTTGCGCTATAGCAGTTCGCTTCAATTTTCATAAGATCCTTATGAATGCCTTGCTAATGCTTAAAAATTAATTTTTTTCAGGCTTAGCATTAGCTTTTAGATTATTTAATATTGCGATCATCTCATTCTCATCCAACTTTTCATAATAATCATTATTTATCTGCACTACTGGAGCATTAACACATGCTCCTAAGCATTCAACTTCTATAAGAGTAAAAAGATTATCTTTAGTGGTATCTTTTACATCAATACCTAAAGCATTTTTGCAAGTTTCAAGAATCTTTTCAGAACCACAAAGCCAACAAGGAGTAGTTCGACAAACTTGAATCAAATATTTGCCTACTGGCTTTTTATTATACATAGTATAAAAATTAGCAACTTCGTAAACATATATAGCTGGTATGTTAAGTAGGACAGCTATATAATCCATCGCAGAACTAGATATCCAATTATCATTTTGTTCTTGCGCTAAATACAATAACGGCATTATAGCACTTCTCTCTCTTCCTTTAGGATAACGTGATATAATTTCGTGAGCAACATCAAGATTAGTCTCAGTAAATCTAAAACTACTTTTTAAAGAATTTTTTTCTGACATCTGCACTTAAGAAAAGTAAGTAATAATAAAATATTTATCCTAACAGTAAAGGATCGAACTTAACCTGCTTATATAACCCTTCCAATTTTATTAATTTATTAGAAAAACTACACACTTTAACACCTGATTCATTTAACATTTCTAAAGATATATTGATACTATTTTGCCAATTTGCCTGTAAGCTAGGACAATTACCAGGAAAATTGCTGTCGTATACCACCTTGATTATTCCCGCTTGAATAATCAACTTACTACATCCAGCGCATGGGATCCAAGGAACATATAAAGTGCAATTTTTAGATGCTACTCCAATTCTAGCACATTGTAATATAGCATTTTCCTCTGCGTGATTAATAGCTAAGTACTTATATTCCTTGTTTTCATAACGATGACATTTATCTTCTATAGCACGAGGAAAGCCATTATACCCCGTAGCACGAACCTCAAAATCTTCACCTACTATTACAGCACCTATCTTACTACTTGGATCTTTACTACGCATAGCTACAAGATAAGCCATAGTCATAAAATACTGATCCCAACTATAGCTTGATACTATCAGCTGATCATCATTTTTTAGTTCAGAGTAGCTTCCCATCAGCCTATTTAAAAAATAAAATTGCTTTTAAAAACTAATATACAATATAATCACCCTTACCTATTTTGAAGTAACAATCATAAAAATCTGTTTGCCCTCCATCTTAGGCTGAACCTCAATCTTACAATGTAATTCTAAATCCTCTTTAAAACGATTAATTAAGGCAAAACCCACTTCTTCATGAGTGACTTCTCTACCCTTAAACATTAAACAAATCCTTACTTTATTACCATCATTTAAAAACTTTAATGAATTACGTAACTTAACAGCATAATCGCCTTCAGCAATATTAGGACGCAACTTAATCTCTTTAGTTTCTACTACTTTTTGCTTTTTCTTAGCTTCGTTAGCTTTTTTCTGAGCCTCATACTTGTATTTACCATAATCAGTAATTTTACATACAGGAGGATCAGCATTAGGTGATATCTCAACTAGATCAAGCCCCCTCTCTAGAGCTAAAGAAATAGCCTCTCTTACATTCATAACACCAAGCATATCGTTAGATTCATCAACTACTCTTACCTGAATAGTTTTTATTTGCTCATTTACTCTAATATTGAATTTAATATTACTTATAACGCCTCCTATATTTTAATTTTAGTATTTTTGCCATGGTTAATTATAGCATATCCATTTATGTATTTATAAAATACTATCAGTTAACTGTAAAGTTTATAGTTAATCGCTTCCCTTAATTAAATAATATAATTCTAAAATCATACTATTTTCGAAGCTGGACTTCATTAACCAAATTATTCATGAAAGTTTCTAAATCGAATGATTCTTGTTTATTGCTACCTAATCTTCTAACCGAAACTTTTCGCTCTAATGACTCTTTTTGACCTACAACTATTATAATAGGCACTTTAGCTAAGGAGTGTTTTCTTATCTTATAGTTAAGTGTCTCATTGTTCAAATCGATAATAGCTTTTAAGTCCAATTTATTAGCCATTTGATAAACATCATTAGCATAATCATTTGATTCATTGGTAATAGAAGCAATAACTAACTGCACAGGAGAAAGCCACAAAGGTAAATTTCCAGCATAATGCTCTATTAATATTCCAATAAATCTTTCTAAAGAACCAAAGACTGCTCTATGCAGCATCACTGGACTATGCTTCTTACCATCTTCAGCAATATATGAAACCCCTAAACGCACAGGCAAATTTAAATCTACTTGCAATGTACCAAGCTGCCAATCTCTACCTATAGCGTCACGTAAAACAAATTCAATTTTAGGACCATAAAACGCCCCTTCTCCTGGATTTAAAGTATAGTTAAGATCAAGACTTTGTATAGCTTTTAATAAAGCTTGCTCTGATTTATCCCAAACCTCGTCACTACCAACTCTTTTTTCAGGTCTATCAGAAAATTTAATCCTAACATCATGAAAACCGAAATCAGAGTATATCTTTAAAATCAACTTGCATAGCTTTTGGCACTCATCCATCATTTGCTCTTCTGTACAAAAAATATGAGCATCATCCTGGGTAAAGCCTCTAACACGCATCAATCCATGTAAAGCACCAGATGGCTCAAACCTGTAAACTTTACCAAATTCTGATAAACGCATTGGTAAATCACGATAACTAACTAAAGCTTGTTTAAAAACTTGCACCCCTCCTGGGCAGTTCATAGGCCTCACTGCATAAGTACGATCATCATTCGCAGCGTTAGCTATAAACATATTATCATGAAATTTCTCCCAATGCCCAGATTGCTCCCATAAACAACGATCAATGATCTCAGGTGTGCCTATTTCAGCATAACCAGCTTTTTTTTGTTGATTACGCATATAATCAATTAAAGTTTGAAACAACTCCCACCCTTTAGGATGCCAAAATGGAACTCCAGGAGCTTCCTCCTGAAAGTGGAATAAATTCATCTCTTTACCTAATTTTCGATGGTCACGCTTCTCAGCCTCTTCAAGCATTTTGAGATGCTCTTCTAACTGTTTAGCAGTAGCCCAAGCAGTGCCATAAATCCTCTGTAGCATAGCATTTTTACTATCTCCTCGCCAATAAGCACCAGCAACTTTGGTAAGTTTAAACGCTTTAGCATACTTAGTAGATGGGGAATGGGGACCTCGACATAAGTCAGCAAAGTCACCTTGAGTATATATGCTTACCTCTTCATCTAATGGTAAATCTTTGATGATTTCTACTTTATAATTTTCATTTAATGCAGCAAAAAACTTTATTGCCTCTTCTCTACTCATTACCTTGCGCACAAATAGCTCATCTCTTTTTACTATTTCACGCATTTTATTTTCTATAGCTACTAAATCTTCAGCTAAAAATGGCTTATTACAAGCAAAATCATAATAAAAACCATTCTCTATGTTAGGTCCTATAGTTACTTGCACATCATCATAAAGCTCTTTTACAGCTTGAGCTAAGATATGAGCAGTATCATGCCTGATTATATCTAAACCTTCTTCACTATCAGGTGTAATAACCGATACTTCTGCATCCGTTTTAATAACGTAGCTAAGATCACGAACTATTCCGTTAACTTTTATAGCAATAGCATTTTTAGCTAAAGAAGAGTTAATACTTCTAGCAATTTCTATACCATCGACCTCTTGTTCAAAGGACCTAAAATTACCATCCAATAACTTAATTTTTACCATAATACAATTAATTTCAAATCGCTAAATTATTATAAAATACACCAAATTCTTAACCATGACACTCACTTTATACCGACTGCTTAAATTATTACTATAATTTACAAAATCAAATAAATCTTTTTACTCTAGTATAACTCGTCTGCTAGCTAAATTCATGGTTAATTCTTTTGCTTTCAGTGGATCCATCTCTGCTACAATAGAAGCTAACTTTGCTTCTTTCATATTTTCAGCTACATCTAATAATACATTCATTTGCAACTCTTCCAAAATTTTAGCAGCTTCCCTAGGCTTCATACTTTCATAAATTTTTACTAACTTAGCTGTTTTAGCATTTTCTTTTTCTTTATACTCCTTCAACAATACCGTCAATTGTTTTTGCAATTTTGCTAAATTGCTAATTTTTACTTCTACTTCTTCACTAATTGCAAATAAAGTACTTTCTTTAACTGATATTTCTTCCGCCCTATTCTCTAATTCCTGCCTTCTTTTACGTAAACTCTGCAATATTTCAATTTCTGCAGGAGAAAAATCTATTCCAGGCTTATTAGACAAAGAATAAGGATTTACATTATTAGAATTGCTAGACGGTGAATTTAGAGTAGAATCAGATGGTTCTATTTGCTCATCTTTTTTTATACTTTTTTTACTCTCATTATCAGCATTAACACCATCGTTCACAAGATTTTTCTCTTCTTTGTTGGTATTTTCCTGCTGTTTTGGAGTATTCTTACTATTATCAATCTGTTCATTAGATGCATTAGCTAGACCATAAGAATCAGCATTAACAACACTATTACCAAGATTATTAATTTCAGGATTATCTTGTATACTTAAAAACCCCATTACCTTAGTAAAAGCAAAAATTACTAAACAAATTATAATATATGGTAACAAACGTGACATTCAAACGTACCTACCTCTTAGGCTAGTAATCAAACTTAGCAATCTTATAAGATTCATGCAAATTATAAATAATGAGTAAATTTCCCTTAAAAGATTCATTAAACCAGCTAGTTACTTATTAACATGATATATTTTAATAGTTCTGCTTAACTTAAATATGCTTAACCAAATTTTATAAAATTTTTTATAATTAAGAATTTATAAAATTTAGAATTTTTAGCTTTTAAGTTAATCTAAAAAAATACTAGCTAAACAATTATTTTATAGCTTTTATTTGGATTATAGCAATAAGAAAAAAGCATGCTATAAATATTTTATAATGGGGAGCAGCATAGTTATACTATCTTAAAAGTCGAGAAACTAAAACTCACTAAACAAACTTGTAAAGCAACAAGCTGAGGAATTACTTTTTATAGATAGGGTATATAAAAAAAGTTTTTAGCTAGTAAAAATGTATAACAATGCTAATCTTAGACTAGTACTAATCTATATTACATCAATATAAGTACGTTTTTTGAAGCCTTTTCTAAAGCTTACTCTACCTTCAACCAATGCATAAATAGTGTGATCACGCCCAATACCAACATTTACCCCAGGATGAAATTTAGTACCACGTTGTCTAACTATAATATTACCAGGAATCACTAATTCTCCTCCGAACTCTTTAACTCCCAATCTTTTACTCTCTGAATCGCGTCCGTTTCTTGAACTACCACCAGCTTTTTTCGTTGCCATTTTATTTTACTATTTTTATATAAAGATTAATCAAAACTAAAAATTTCAATTGATTATAAGTCAGCTATACTTAGCCTTATAGGCAGCTTAATATAATTAAGCTTGTATAGCAGTAACTTTAACCACAGTAATGTTTTGTCTATGGCCATTTTTACGTCTATAATTATGGCGCCTCTTTTTCTTAAAAACTATTACTTTCTTGTTTTTTTTATGCTCTAAAACTTCAGCAGTAACTTTAACATCAGCAGATGAAACCAAACCACTACTAGTTAACACTACTTTGCTAAAATTAATAGCACTTCCTACTTCAGCATCAATTTTTTCAACTTTAATTATATCACCAATATGAACTAGGTACTGTTTAGCCCCTTCTTCAATCACTGCAAACATTTTATACTCTCAATTATTTATAATATTAATAAGCTTTTGTATTTAATTATCATCAAAAAATTTATGTTTCTTAATTTGATACTAATAATATTAAATTAAGACTAAATTGCACAACTACAAGGAAAGTTGTTGCTTGAGTAATACCAATTCTTTAAGCAATAGAGCAACTAAAGTCAAGATTTTTAATCATCATTTTAGAAAATTTACTTAAATTACCTATCACATAAACTTTTATTCTTTTAGCTAAAATAAAATTTATAAGAACAAAAACCACTTATTTTTTCTATAATTTAAGCCAATAGCTTCTTTCTTATTTCCGATAAACATTCATTTAATTTACTATCAAGCTTATTTAAGCTTTTCTTAAAAGTACCAAGCAAATAAATTATTGTCGAATAATTTCTCCCTCCTAATTTTTCTCCTATTTCTTTTAAACTTAAATCAGTATGCTCTTTCAATAAATAAGAAGATATTTGGCGTGCTAATGAAAATTTATTTGATTTTTTGCGTGATATAAAATCCGATATATCAATAGAAAGCTCCTGAGAGACTATATTTAAAACTTTTTCAACAGGAATAGAAGCTTTTTTATCAGCTTTTTTATCAGCTTTTAATTGATTATTAATTGCTAACCTACTATCTGACACACTTTTATTAACACCCTTCTTCATATTCTGTTCTTGCGTTTGACTATCAAATAACTGATTATCATCCTTATATTCATTCAGTAATTTATATACTATATCGATATTAATATTAGTCCCGGACAATTTGCAATAAGTAACAATTTTATATAACATACCTTCTAGCTCACGGACACTAGAAGTGATTTGACCAGCTATTAATTCAAGTAATGAATCATTAAAATTATCTGTTATTAAGCAAGCCTTGTGTTTCAGAATTTTAAAACGCAAATCAAAATCAGCTTGCGCGATAGATGCAGATATACATCCTGCCAAACGTGACTTAGTACGTGAATCTAAATTAAGCATATAAGGAGATCTATCACAAGCTATAACAACTCTTTTACTTGATTCAATTAACATATCAAAAGTGCTAGTAAATTCCTTTTCAGTACTATTTCTACCACATATAAGCTGTAAATCATCTAGTAAAAGAATATCTAATTCTCCTAGCTGTTCTTTAAATTCTAACAAATTATTACGCTTAACTGCAGAAACATACTGTTGAGTAAATCGCTCAGCAGTATAATAAGCTATTTTAGCACTAGAGTAATTTTTTACTATATGATTAGCAATTGATTGTAACAAATGGGTTTTACCCATACCAACCATACCATATATATACAAACTATTAAACGAATCTAAAGACTTGACAGCACTATGGATAGTAGAAGATTGCATTTCAGCTAACTGCTTTGCAGCAAAATATGCAACTTCATTTTCTTTCCCATGAATAAAGCTATTAAAAGTGAACTTATTATTAAGTAATAAATTATTAACTAGCTGTTTAGGATATTGATTTGAAGTAGAATTATTATTATAAAAATTACTTTTAGCTAATGTAGAATTTTCCGCTCCATTACCTTTACTTATATTGATTAAATTGATTGATTTATCATCAACTTTACTTGATTCTACTCTAATATCTAACTTATTTATATCCTTAACATTTTTAATTAAATAAGATAGCATTTCATCAAAATAATTAGCTAACACCAGTTCGCGTATAAATTTCGTCGGTACGGTCAAATACAAAGTTTTATTATTAATACCGGAAAAAGTTAAGTTTTTTAGCCAATTTTGAAAAACCAACTCCCCATAACGCTGACGCAAATGATCAAGCATCAATTGCCATGTATCGTTTGGATTTTCTATACAAGATGTATGAGGCAGCTGATTGATTTTATAATTTGCCACTAGGCTTTTATCGCTATTACAAGAGGCTAGTTCTATAACATTATCAGCAGCTTTAGCATTATTTAACCGATCAATTGCAGCAGACTTAGCTTTAAAAATAAGATACGAATCATAAAGAGAAGTATCATCATTTTTTATATCAGCAATTTTTGATGGATAAGCATAGGTTATTTTGGTCTTGCTTACCATACTAGAAACTTTTTCAAACATATTAATCTTGCCTCCATGGTAATTCTAAAGCTTTCCAACCAGATACATTTCCCCTATGACCACAATCATCTAACACTCCCTCAAAACCATCACTAATGTTATAGCAATGCTGATAACCATGCTGAGTCAATGAGGCGGCTGCTTCACTAGAGCGCTTCCCAGTTCTACATAATAGCAATATCTTACTATCCTGCTTATCTAAAATAAATTTAGAAACTAAGTCTATAAAGTCTTTATTAATGTCCATGTTTGGTAACTTCCTCCATTCTATAAACAAAACTCTACTGCTTACAGGGGGTGGAAGTAACGGCACCCCAGTGAAATGCCATTCAGCTGATGTTCTGACATCTATTAAATATGCTAGGCTGTCATTAATTAAAATATCCCACCCTACAGCAGAGGTAATGTCTGCCGTATACAAATTTTGCATACAGTTTAAGTATTTATATTGGAATTTATAAACATAATATTTGCACTACGTATCGTTAATCGTAAAGCTTTTTTATATACAAAAATGTAAATAAAATTATTGACTAACCTTAAAGCTAACTATAGTGGCCGATAACAATAAAGTACTTATTAATAAAATCTTTTGATGTAAATTAATTATACTTAATTTACATCAAATATTAGTTTTTGTATTTACCAAGTGATTTTATGAGCGAAAAAAGTAATACTATTGTTATAAAAACTTCTTTTAAAACCCATTTTTAAACTGGCAGAATTGTAATTACGGATTCCAGCTTGGGCTATCTGTGGTCCTTCTTTTTCAATTAAAGAGAGAGATTTATTTGCAGGCCTAACTACCGCTATATGACCTGGTCTTTTAGGATTAGCATTTAAATGACCAGCTAATACTAAATAACCCTGATTAGCAAAATTTTGCGCATCTACAAAACTATGTAATTGTATCCATCCATTCTTCGCCCCTTCTTTTAAAAGCCATTTGTTCTGTCTATTTGCTAGTAAAACTGCACTAAATACAGAAGGATTAGGTATATATATATTTAACCTAGTAGTGATTGCCGCTACAAACGCACTGCAGTGCGAAGTGTAAGCTCCTTTATGATATGGTATAGGTTTTCCAGTCAACCAATCTATGTATTGCGATGGAAGCCAATGATTAGCCACGTCAAAACTATTAATGAAGTCTAGTAATTTCATTCCATCTTTTGTAATAGGCGAGATATAATCCGAACTACTTACTAATGAGTTATTACCATATCTTTTCTGCTTTAGAGAAAAAATATCATTAACCCAAATTAAAAAAGATGAAGTAAATTCAGTATTAGTATAAGAATGATTAGAATATGCTATTAATGGCTTATAGTTATACGCAACTATCAAAAAAATTAAGCTATAGCTTATTGTTATTTTTATAAATTTAACACGTTTAATCTTATTTAAAAAAAGCTTAGGCCAGCTAATAATGTTGAAAAATTTTTGAAGTTTATTAAAATAATAATAAATTTTTCTCATAAAGCAACCCTAAATCATTGTTAATTTAATATAATTCAACTAATATTCAATCATCGTCAAAACCTAAAAGAAAGCAGCCTAATTTAATTAATTACTATATCAATTAATAGTAACTAATATTTTTCATACTTTAAAGTGTAAAATTTAATTTTTCACTTTAAAGTATGAAAAATTAATAAATAAATAAAAAAACAAATAAAAAAATCAAGTAATCAAATATGTTAGAATAAGTTTGAAAAAAATTAAAAATTATATATTCATAAGAAGTAATAAATACAAAAACATTTAAATAATTTACGATGCAGCAACTACCAAAAATAGCTATAATAGGCAAGCCTAACGTTGGCAAATCAACATTATTCAACCGATTATGCAGAAAAAGACTAGCAATAATAGATGATAAACCAGGGGTAACACGAGATAGTAAAGAGTATTATGCCAACATTGCCGACCTTGAGTTTATAGCTATAGATACAGCAGGATGGGAAAATATAGTAAATGAAACTAAAACCGCTTGGAGTTATAATACCCCTAGCATAAAGGAGTTAGTTATAAATCAAACCATTAAAGCTATAGAAAAAGCCGATTTACTAATTTTCATCGTTGATGGTCAAAATTCAATCACTAATGATGATCTCGATTTCGCTACTTTAAGCCGCAAAGTAAGCAAACCTGTGATATTAGTAGTAAATAAAAGTGAAAACAAACCCAAAATCAATTTAAAAGAGTTATATCAATTAGGACTAGGAGAACCTATTTACATTTCTGCTGCTCATAGTTTGGGCTTTGATGAATTATATAATGAAATAATAAATAAAAATTTAATAAAATTAGAAGAGCATCCAAATGAAAACAAATCAATCAATAAAGAAGAGGGTAAACTAGGAAATATATCAATATCTATAGTCGGTAGGCCTAATGTTGGCAAATCAACCTTGTTTAATAAAATTTTAGGTTATGAAAGAGTTCTAACCTCACCAGAAGCCGGAACTACAAGGGATTGCATAACAGAAACTATTAAGTTTAACGATTACAATATTTCGATGATAGATACTGCTGGTATGAGAAAAAGGGCGAAAATCAAAGATTCCATAGAATCAAGTGCACTAGGCCAAAGCATTACATCAATCAGGAGAGCTAACGTAATAATACTAGTAATGGACTCACAATTAGCATTTGAAAAGCAAGATTTAGCAATAGCAAAAATCGCTATTAACGAAGGAAAACCAATAATATTAGTCATAAACAAATTTGACTTAGTAGAAAAAACAAAAGAATTTAAAAAAGCTGCTGAAGAAAGTCTTGAAAATTACTTAACAGATGTATACAAACCATCGATAGTCTATATGTCAGCTTTAAAAGAACATGGAGTTCAAGAGTTATTATCTACTATTATAAAAACATTCTCTAATTGGAGTGATAATTTCGGTACTGGAGAATTAAATCGTTGGCTAAAATTAGTTACTACTCGTCATATACCTCCATTAGCATCTAACGGTAGGCGTATTAGAATAAAATATATAACTCAAATAGCTACCAAGCCACCAACATTTAATCTATTTTCTAATATTCCAGAAAATCTACCAAATAGTTATCAAAGATACTTAAAAAATGCTTTTGCTGAACACTTCAAGCTCACTAGTACACCTATACGTTTTGTAATAAATAAAAGCGCCAATCCTTATGTTAATAAATAAGTAGAATAGATATAAAAATAAATTGATAAATTTGATAATTTAAAGATAAAATAAACATAATGGAAACAACTTATAGCAATATTAATACTACTACTAAGCTTTCTATCTTAGATTTACGATTATGGATTCATTTAGGATGTAGTGATGAAGAAAAAAAACATCCTCAACCAGTAAATTTTAATATAGAATTAACATTTACTAATAATTTAAAAGCTATGCTTAGTGATTGTCTAAATGATGCCGTATGTTATGCAAAAATAGCTAAAAACATAGAGGATTACTGTAAAGATAAAAAATTCAATCTAATAGAACACTTAACAAAATCAGTAGCACAAATAATAGAGGAATCTTTAGACACAAAAAAACAATTAATATCAAGTGTCAAACTAATAGTGCATAAAATCAATCCACCAATTCCAAATCTTTTAAGGGGAGTGACATTTGAATATTTCGTTGAATATGGTAATGATTAAGTTTTACTTTACTTGCTTAAGAATTACAATAAAATGACCAAAATAAATCCTTATAATCTTTAGTAAACGCTATGAACTTTATTCATCACTTGAACACTTCTTTAGAAGAATTGCACTTATTAAAACACCCTTTTTATCAATCGTGGAATGAAGGTTCCTTGAAACAGGAAACTTTACAAATATACGCCAGAGAATACTATCATCATGTATCAGCATTCCCGAGATATATTAGCCAAATACATGCTCTTTGCAATGATATCAAAGCAAGACAAATATTATTAGAAAATCTAATTGATGAAGAAAAAGGAAATGATAACCATCCAGAACTTTGGCTACGTTTCGCTGAAGGAATAGGAGCAGATAGAACATCAATTACAGAAAAACCAAACATAAGCAATACTCAAGATTTAGTTAATGGATTTTTTGAATTAGTTAAGACTGATTATCCTACCGGACTAGGAGCTTTATACGCTTATGAAAGACAAACTCCAGAAGTGGCAAAGTCTAAAATTGAAGGTTTAAAACAACACTACAATGTTAGTGATAGCAGAACACTACAGTTCTTTTCTACTCATCAACAAGCCGATGAATGGCATACGGCAGAGCTTGTCACACTAATAGAACAACTTAGTGATCACGATAAACAAAAAGCCTATTATGGAGCATTAAAAGGAGCTAAGTTATTATGGAATTTCCTTGATGGGATAAATAGCATTAATTAAACTTTCTGGATAACAGGAATAAAATTTTACCATCTATAACTTAAAGCTTAACTTATTCTTTAATTTAGAGAGTATTGTAAAATAAAATATTGAGAATATCATATCTGATATCAAAAGATGCGATTGATATCAGATATGAAAGAATAAGTAATAAAGATGCTAAATATTATTTTCTAACATCTTTTCATTGAAATACTCATAAGATTCTGATTTCTATAACAGCCATAGTTAATCCAAAACAGACTATTTATATATTTTGTTTATTCTATTCAAAGCAAAAATAATCCTGACAGATATTATGTAGATTTAACAACTAATGGTTCCACTAATCAATAGTAGACCTCCTCGGAAACTATATTTTAGTTAAAAATTGATGCAGAAAGAGATCTGGAGGTGTTTATGAAATACGAACAGATCAAAAAGTTAAAAGCTGAAAAATTTCGCAGATTGACAGGAGTCAAAATAGCTACATTGGACAAAATGATAATTATTCTTCGATATAGTGAAATAAAGAAGAATATGCAATAAGGTCGAAAGATCAAGCTTAGCATAGAAGAGCGTCTTTTGATTACCCTTGAGTATATCCGTGAATACCGCACTTACTTTCACGTGAGTCAAAGTTATGGGGATCAGCGAAAGTACAGCATACGATATAATAAAATGGATCTAAGATACGCTATCCTGACCTTGCACTTCCTGGTCGTAAAGCATTGCTTAAGAGAGATATGAAATATAAAGCGATTTTAATAGACTCCACTGAAACCCCTATAGAGACTACAAAAAAAGAGTAAAGAATAAAAAACGAATAAAGAGGTACAATAATAAGCAAAAGAATTACTATTCAGGAAAAAAGAAAAGGCATACTTTAAAAACTCAAATTATTATTGATAAAAAAAATCAAGCAGGTCATCTGTACAGCTTTTTCAAATGGGAAACGTCATGATTTTATGCTATTCAAAGAATCGAAGACTAAAATATATCCTGACATAAAAGTTATTACTGATACTGGGTATCAAGGGATACAAAAGCTACATGTCAAATCTGAATTACCAAAAATAAGAACAAGAAAAACCCTTTAACAAAAGAAGATAAGAAGAAAAATCAGGAGCTTGCAAGTGAAAGAGTTACTAATGAAAATGCCATAGGCAGCTCAAACAATTTAAAATTATAACAGATAAATACAGAAATAGACGTAAAAGATTTGCCCTAAGATTCAATCTTTGCTATCTCCAATTTGGAATTAGATAAATAATGATTTCCGAAAAAGTCTAATGAAACTTTCGCTTGATTATATTATATTGATTCATCAGTCTAAAATAGAAAAATTTGAAATATATTTAAAGATGTCGTCAAGTAGAGCATTCATAACAAAGCGAATTTAAATTTTTGACTCTTTCTTTGGGAGGGTAAAAGAAAACAAAAAATACCATGAGAGATTCGAGAAAACTGATCGTGTGTTCCTGAGCTTTTATCGCTATTGCTATCTATAATTTATTTAAATTATTTTTTAACATTGACATATATAATTACGCAGTGTGACACCTTAATTTATCATTATAACTTTCATATTGATATAAAAAATCTATTTTTCAATTATTTATAATGTTTTCTTAATATTATTGTAATAATAAGCTTATTTTAAACAGAAATTGTATCTTTAAATCACTTTAAAAATTCATGCTTTCTTGTAATAGCATATGATTTTTTCTAGAATAACAAGCTTTTAAAGCAAAATTTTATAATAAAATTTCATTTTGCTTTATTTGCCTTTCTACTAATAATTATAGTACAGCTATGACACAAGGTAATTCAGTCCCATCACCTCGAGTAGGTGTTATAGAAACTCTTAAAGTTTTTGGTGCAGTAAGCTTGTTTACAGTTACTTGGAACTGCGTTGCAAGTATGTTACCTGGTAACTTCTTAATAGGACTTGGCACAATAGCTGTAAGTAGTATCACATATGCTAACAGTTATAATGCATTAAAACCAAGTGATAAAGATAACTTTCTTTGGACAATATTAAAAAAATCTATAGCAATGGGTCCTTTACCTAAGATTTTACTTGATTTTTCAACAAAGATTTCAGCATATATTATTGATAAAATTAGTACAAATGATTTTACTACATCTAATCAAACAGTGGTGGAAGGAAATTATGTACAGGAGCTTTTTGCACCTTTTCTTGGGGAGTTTTCAAAGTATAGTATATTTGAACCCATAAAAAGTTATTGTGGTCAAGATGTTTATAAAATAGCAGCTTTGGCAATTGTATCAGGACTTGCAGGGGGGAGCATAAAATCTATAGTAATTAATTATAATAATACGGATACAAATTATTCTCAAATAGTATATTACGATGCTTTTTGGAAGGCCGTTGATAGCCTACTATATACTAATCCTATTATAGCAAAAAAATTAATTGGGGCAGAAAAAACACTACTCCAAATGTTGAATATAGATAATATTCATTACTTAATGGAAGATATTGGTTATATAGCGTTCTTAGAGATGGCACAGGGTGTAGGAAAAGAGTTTACTAAAAACTATATAGCAGCAAATTCTAATCCTGATATAGCAAAAATAATTGGGGAAGAAAAAACACTATTCCAAATGTTATTGGATATGGATAATATTAATTACTTAATAGAAGATGCTTTTTATATAGCTCACTTAGAGCCGACGCAGAGTATAGGAAAAGAGTTTACTAAAAACTATATAGCAGCAAATTCTAATCCTGAAAACAGCATTATAGAAGGAAGTTATAATCCCGAAATTTGTATAGCACAAAATATTATAGATACTCTTCTTATGGATTTTTGTAGAGCGACAGATATGCAGTGATTAGTATTGTAAATTATAAAACTTACATAAATCTGATAAATAAAGTTTAGTACTTTACTAATCGCCTGTTTATCAGATTTATAGCTTCTCACTTATTGGAGTTTATCACTTCTTTATTTCTAAGAGTTATATTCAGCGCAGCACATCTTAAAAAATTTTTAAAAGCAATATAACAAGTATATTTTTTATTTTAAATAAACTCCTTTCACTTTATTGCGTTTATAAAGTATACTTAGCAATGATTTTCATATATTAATGCAAATAATAACTTTAAATTTAATCTAAAAAATAAATAAATGGCTAACTCTATACGTAATATTGCTATTATTGCCCACGTTGATCATGGGAAAACTACTTTGGTTGATAAAATGCTGAAGCAAAGCGGAACTTTTCGTGAAAATGAATTAATTAGTGAAAGACTAATGGATTCTAATGATTTAGAAAAAGAAAGGGGGATTACAATATTAGCTAAAAGCACTTCTTTTGAATATGAAGGCATAAAATATAATATAGTAGATACTCCAGGACACGCTGATTTTGGTGGAGAAGTTGAAAGGGTTCTTTCCATGGTAGATGGAGTGATATTGTTAGTGGATGCTTCAGAAGGACCTATGCCGCAAACTAAGTTTGTGTTAAATAAAGCTTTAAACATAGGTTTACGTCCTATCGTAGTCATAAATAAAGTAGATAGACCTGATCGTCGTATAAATGAAGTTGTTAATGAAGTATTTGATCTTTTTGTGCTATTAGATGCTAAAGATATTCAGCTGGATTTTCCAATTTTATACGCTTCTGGCCGTAATGGTTGGGCTGCTACCGAACCTGAGCAGCAAGGAGAAGACCTGAAGCCATTATTCGAATTAATCAAGACCCATGTTCCTGAGCCTAAAGTTGATAAAGATGCTCCATTTGCTATGTTAACAACAATATTAACTGCTGATCCTTATGTGGGACGAGTACTTATAGGTAAAGTATACTCTGGCAGCGCGAAAGTTGGTAGCATAGTTAAGAGTATTAATTTAAAAGGTGAATTAGTAGAAAATACCAAGCTTACTAAGCTTTTTGGGTTTAGAGGAATAGAGAGAATCCCGTTAGATATAGCTGAAGCTGGTGATATAGTAGCGATTGCTGGGGTAGAAAAAACTTCAGTAGCAGATACGATCTGTGCACCTAATGTAAATGAGCCGATTAAATCTATGCCAATAGATCCACCTACTATGGCCATTACTATTGCTGTAAATGATTCTCCTTTAGCTGGTCTTGAAGGTAAAAAAGTAACATCACGTATGATATTAGAAAGATTGCAAAAAGAAGCGGAAAGTAATGTAGCTATATCTTTGACTATAAGTGGTAATGGAGAAAATTTTGAAGTTGGTGGAAGAGGAGAGCTTCAATTAGGAGTGCTAATTGAAACAATGAGGAGAGAAGGCTTCGAACTTTCAGTATCAAGACCTAAAGTGCTGTTTAAAAAAGATTCACAAGATAAATTACTTGAGCCAGTGGAAGAAGTATTTATTGATGTAGATGAACAATTTAACGGAATAGTCGTAGAAAAATTATCGCTAAGGAAAGCGGAATTAGTCGATATGCGCTCAAGTAAAGGTGGGAAAATTAGAATGATATTCCATGTTCCTTCACGTGGCTTGATTGGTTATCAAAGCGAATTTCGTAATGATACTAGAGGTACTGGAGTTTTAAGTAGATTATTTTTAAGTTATCAGCCTTATAAAGGAGAAATAAGTAGTAGACGTAACGGAGCACTTATATCAAATTCTGATGGTGAAGCAGTAGCTTATGCTTTATGGAATTTGGAGGAAAGAGGGGTTCTATTTGTAGCGCCAAAAACTAAACTGTATCAGGGTATGATTATAGGGGAACATAATCGTAATAACGATCTTGAAGTTAACCCAATAAAAGGTAAGCAACTTACTAATATTCGTGCTGCTGGTAGTGATGAAAATATTAAGCTGACTCCTTATAAATTAATGACCTTAGAAGAAACTCTATCTTATATCAAAGATGATGAACTGGTAGAAGTTACTCCTTATAATATACGATTACGAAAAAAATTCTTATGTCCGAATGAGCGTAAAAGAGCATCACGCAGTTCAGAAATATAGTAACTATAGTGAGATTTAGTTACTTTTCTATTTTTACTTATGTAGATAGTAACTAAATTTTAAAAAAGTTAGTATCATTTATAGGCGATAAAAATCGCAGAAAATAAGTTATTAATTATACTATGTTTGTAATACTTTAGTATAAAGAAATAGGGTATTTACTCTCTAGTCATGATACCATAGTGCAATAGAATTTGGTTGAGTTTAATAAGATAATACAATAAAGTATTAATATTATTTCACAATGAGCAATAAGCGAGAGAATAAGGTATGGGTGCTTTTATACCTTTTTACCCTCTCTATCTACGATACATGCTAACGTTGTTCATCAAAATATGCATGTACATAACTCTTGATTTTGACTTAAGTTTTTCGAAAACTGGTCTTGAGGTCGGTTATTGGGGCTGAGAATATTGCATTACCAATGAACGAGAATTTTACTGTAACATGCTCACTTTTCTATTGCTTAGCGCTTGATTATTTACTATATATGTAAACCTAAAGATAGACCCAAATTCCTATTCTGGCAAACAAGGATGATACGGCAACAGTAGATTAAAAAAGCTTTAGAGCCTTACTTATATTATCTCATACTCAATTTGTCATTACGGTGAGCCTGAGATATGGTTTTAGGGCCATCACTATGATACCTAACTCAAATCCTAATCGTGAACCGTTTCAAGCTTGATAAGATGACTGTTTCAAAATCGCTAAGAAAGCTGGTCGTACTTAGTTGCGTTATCGTGAAATGGATGCACGTGTCAAAAGTGTAACACTTACACAAAAAGGGAAAGAGATGGTATGCCCCCTAGTCCATATTGTAGAAGGGATTTATAGTGACTTTTTTAGTAAAGCATCTCTAATCAGGAGCAAAAAAGCCTTGCGCATATTTTAGGAAAATTAACCTTAGGTTCACCAGATGAATAACTCTCTAACTAACCCACTAATTCTCGAGGAACTAATATGATATATTTATGGATCGCCATTGGCAGCGCGTTAGGGGGAATGGCCCGTTACTGGTGTTCTGAAGTAATTGCGCAACGCATCGGAGAAACATTTCCATGGAATACTCTGATAGTTAATATTTTTGGATCTTTTATTATTGGCTTTTTTGGAGCAATGACAGATCCAGATGGAAGAGTTATGGTAAGTCCGGAAATCAGGCAATTCGTAATGATTGGAATATGTGGTGGCTATACTACATATTCATCATTCAGTTTACAAACACTTAATTTGTTGCATGATGGTGAATTTTTACAGGCTGGTTTAAACATTGTTTTATCAGTTGTTTTATGTCTTCTTTTTGTTTGGTTTGGCTGTATGTTGGCAACATTTTTTAATCAAGTTAAAGGAGTATAACTATGTCGATCTCAGATAAAGCTATAAGCCTACGTATATTTTTCTAGGCGAGCAAGATCAATATCATGGGAAGTCATTTATACCTTTGGTACTTCAACATTTGTGTTGTTAAATTTCATGGATTCGCTTACGCTCACTTATTATAGCTAAAGCAGTATAAAAGAGTCATGGTAGGTATGTATTAAAGATTTCATTAATGGAGCAATTTTTAGTACGTCTAATATGTTTAGC
>CAYLWW010000023.1:0-19303 GCA_964387585.1 uncultured Candidatus Midichloriaceae bacterium | reverse complement strand
TATCCTATCAATCAAGCCTTTGAATTCTATAATTATCAATTGGAATGACTATATCCCTTATCAGCGTAGATTTCTCCTATTAGTTTATCAGTTAAATTTGGCAGCGGCACTCGATCATCAACATTACCTTTAGTGATCTGTAAGGCTATAAATTTACCTTTTTCATTATTACCACATGCAACTTAAAACCATGAAAATAACCCATTGATGTTTTACCAGAAGCAGCTAAGTTCTCGAACACTTTGTTCCTATATCGACGTTTATTGTGACATACTGGAATTGTTGTTGAATCAATGAAGTAAATGCCAGTACGCTCACCAGATAACATATGTAAAAATAAACTAAGAGGCATCAACTCGATAAATCTGTTGTAACTTAGCAAGTTACCAAACTCAGTACGATATACATGCCTTATTATTACAATGTAAAAATATTTAAAATTCGTTACTTGCGATTCATGATACATTATCATTATTGTTAACATTTCACTTAATCCCATCTTACCGTGCCTATCTCTAATCATATCACCTGAAGGCAGTAGACAATTATTCTTATATTTTTCGTATAACTTACAAAAATCATCTATTATACAAAATAATTCTGTGATATCTTTCTTCATGTTGAGTTATTTTTTTGTTCTTTATAAAACTCTTTTTAACTCAACATTATACTATACACAATCTTTCCTTATCACGAACTGGGGTAGTTAAATCGTATTTCGCATTATAACAATAGCTCTTTCTATGCCGGCTAGATCTTTAGCAATTTCTATCACACTTAAGTGATTTTCTTCGACTATTTCTCTTACTTCATGCGCTTGATTATAACCAAATTCCATTATTGCAATTCCATTATTATTTAAAAAACTGTTTAATTGAGAAATAATTGTTCTGTAATGGGCTAGTCCATCATAATGATCCGTTAAAGCTATCTTGGGCTCATAGTGGACACCCTTATCGAGAGTTCGCCATTCACTATGAGATATATAAGGTGGATTACTAAGAATTAATTCAAATTGATTCTCAGGCTTTAAAGCTGAAAACCAATCACTTATTACAAAATAGCAATGTTGATTTAAATTTAGTTTTATAGCATTATGTTTTGCTACTTTTATTGCATCGTAGCTTATGTCAATTCCTATTCCTTTTGTGATTTTGGGTATATTTGTTAATAATGATAGTAATATGCATCCACTACCTGTTCCCATATCAAGTAACGTTGCTTCATCACTTATGTTATTCGAGTATAGGTCAAAATATTTTGTGGCTAATTCAATTAGTAATTCTGTTTCTGGGCGTGGAATTAAAGTATTTTCATTAACATAAAAATTTATTCCCCAAAATTCTCGTTGTTGAAGAATATAAGCTATTGGTATGCCAGTTAATCTATGTTTTACTAATTCTATGAATAATCGTAATTGTGCATTACTAGGAGATCGTCTTAATAGTAGTAGAAGATCTTCCCTTGAAGTATTTAACGCTTTAGAAAGTAATAGTTCCGCATCTAAAGAGTAACTATCAATATTTGCGTATCTCAACTTTTTCTTGGCTATAATTAGCAATTCATGATTACTTATCATAAAATTATCGTGCTTTATTAACTCAATTCTATTTGAGTAATGGATTTAAATATTGAGCTTGAATAATCTAAGTTTGTTCCTGTAATCCAGGTTTGAATAGGCAAATCTTGCAATGTATTCAAGATTGAAAGCTGCCTATCTTGATCTAGGTGCGCTAGAATATCATCTAACATTAAAATTCCAATTTTTTGATAATTGCTAGATATTATAGAATTATTAATTAGATAAGCTTGCGCTATTATTAAAGCAATAAGAAATGAGTTTTGCTCTCCAGTGGAGCAATGTTTAGCTAAGTTACCTCTGGCTAAATCTCTTACAATCAGATCAGATTTATGGCTACCAAATGTAGACTGCCCTAATAGTTTATCTCGTATTCTGCTTTGAGATAAGCTATTTTTAAGTTTTTCCAAAGCGGAGTTATAGAGTAAACTTAATTCAGGAGTGCTAATTACAAACTGTGTCAATATATCGCTTTGAGTATATATTAACGCTTTCTCTTCCCCTAATTTTTCTATTAATAAGTTCGCTAAAGTTAAGCAGCAATCTTCTACACCTCCTTGTAAAGATAAGTGTGGTTTATTGGAAAGCGTTGAAATATTAGTCAAAACATCATTTATTTGCTTTACAATAATAATTCTTCTTAATGCTATGATTATGTTTAATTGCGCTAGTGAGCTTTCTATACTACTTAGCCAAGTGCTATCATTATAAGCTTCTTTTATTAATTTTAATCGTGATTTTAAATAATAATTATATCGTAAACAATCATCAGCATGATGTTTGGCGAAATTATAAACTGCTCTATCTAAAAACTTACGTCTTTCTTTAGGACCTTCATTAAACATTCTGTCCATTTCAGGTATAAGCCATATTATTGATAATGCTTCTAATATTTCAGCATTAGACTTTATTTGCTTTCCATCATTTAAAATTTCTTTTTTATTTTTTATGGTATTGTAAATACAAGAAATATTTTGCTTATTATCATAATAAGAGTTTGCTGTTATTTGCGACAGCTCGATATTTAGCTGCCAACCCAAACCTAAACTAGCTTTAGTCGTACTTTCTTTAGTTGTTCTTGTAATTTCATTAAGCGCTGCTGTTCGTATTCCTTTACCTGGTAATACCATAGAAATTGCTTCTAATACACTAGTTTTACCACTTCCATTAGGCCCACTAATGAGTATATATTGGCTTTCCGATTGTAAAGAAAGAGATTGGTGATTGCGGAAGTTATTTAAAGATAATTTAGTTATCAAATTTTTTTACACATAATTAATAAATAAATTTAGCTAATTTAATCTATCCGTTGTTCTAACATACGCACCAATATATAAGATCTTATTAGCACTTTACTCTTGCATACCTAAAGCGCGCTTATATGTTTCCACTAGCATTTCTTCTTCTTGTAGCTCATCTGATCTTTTTTTACGCATCTTAATTATGAGACGCATAATTTTAGGCTCTAAACCATTAGATTTGGCGTCAGCATAAATATCTCGTATATTAGCACCTACTTCAGTTTTTTCTTGCTCTAGCCTTTCTATTCTTTCGATATATTGTTTTAATTTTTGTGTCGTATCCATATCATTAAAATGATAATAATTTTTTTTCGTATTTTACAATTAACAACTTTATAATCATCATTATTAATACAGTCAAGGGTAATGCTAAAAACATCCCTATTACTCCTAATATTTTAGCGCTTATTATCAAGCTCAATACTGTTAGTAAGGGGTGCAAACCTAATTTATTGCCTAAAATTTTAGGGCTTAATAATAACATCTCGAATAAATGACCTATTATAAATATTGCACATACCATTAGTACTTTAAATAAAGAAAGAAACTGTAAGTAAGTTAGTATTGATGCTAAAGTTAAAGTTATTATACTCCCCAAATATGGTATAAAACCTAGAATTCCAGCTATTAGCCCTAAAGTAAATGGAGAATCAACTCCTAACGCTAATAATGATATGCCATAAAAAATCGATAATATTAAAGAAATATATAGCTGACCTTGCACATAAATAAGCAATACATTATTAATCTCATTTATGATTCTACGTATCACTTTCTTATAACTATTGGGTATTAACTTACAGAACTTATTATATAAAATACCACCGTCTTTTAGTAGGTAAAATGCAGTAAAAGGCGAAAGTATTGTGAACATAGCAAAGTTTACAGCCAATCCTGTAGAGGTTAGGATCTTTTCTAAAATTGAAGTAGAAAAACTTAATATCTGATCTGGAATGGCTAAGAGAGCTTTATCAAGGATATTATTTATGTAAGGAGTGAAAGTTGATTCTGAGCTATTGATGTTAAATAACTTTTGTAAATTATCTATATCGACACTCCTTATGGTATTATATAAAGACAAAAGTTGTTTATATAATACTGGAAAAATAAATATAACCAATGCCGATATTACTAATATAAGTAATAAAAGAGAAATTAGAGGAGCTAAATTCGCTATTGGCATAGGTAAATTTTTTCTTAAATAATTCTTTAATGGAGTTAAAGAATATGCTATTACTGCTCCTATAAAAAAAGGCATCAAGACATCTCTTAACCAGTAAACTATTATGCTTGAGGAAAGTAAAATTGTTATTATAGCAGTTATTAACAATTTGTTCTGTGAGATTTTTCTTTCATTATGCATTGTTTTCAGATAAACTAATTTATTGACTGCCTTAATTTAGGCTATTATTTGCTTTTAAGTGTAACTTTTATATTAATCTAGTAGTTCCTAATCGTTAATCCCAGGGAATGTTTTAACAATCTATGTAATCAGCAAGTTTTTTTAAAACTTTTTTGTTCTAGGATTCTTGGAGCTTATTGATAGTTTTCTAAAGAGTTATCTATGCAATGCAATGTAATACTAACACAACTAAAATAATAACATAACTTAATTTATTAATATTATAATTTTTTAATGTTTTCAAATTAAAAAGTTATACTCTATTAACTTATTTAAATTTTATAAATAAAAATCGATGAATAATGAACAAGAAAAAGCTGCTAGCCAATTATTAATTGAATGGCAAAATCAAATGCAACAACTTTTCACTTCTCCTGAATCTTTTGCAGCAATGAGTAGTATGCATGGCTTACTTCGCGACATCATGCAACAACCTTATATGAAGCAATGGGCAGAAGAAAATAATATTTTAAATAGTAGTTTAAGCAGCTCAGAAACTGGTGACAACAAAGAAGACATTGCTAGCGTTAACATACTTGGAATGATTTATAGTGCAGTTACTAAGCTCGTAGATCAAGTTACAGCTCTTGAAGAGCGTACTGCTGAAATTTCTAGAAATCTATCAACTCGTCGTTTCTCAGATTCTGGCGATTCTAGAAGAAGTGATTCAAGACCTCAAGGAGGGGAAAGAAGGCGATTCTCTTCTCCACAAGGTGAAAATAGAGGTGCTCCTAGATCATCATTTGGTGGCGAAAGGAGTGATAGAGGTGACAGAGGCGATAGTAGAAATGAAAGATTTGGTGGCGAAAGGAGCGATAGAGGTGATAGAGGCGATAGCAGAAATGAAAGATTTGGCGGCGAAAGGAGTGATAGAGGTGACAGAGGCGATAGCAGAAATGAAAGAGGTGGAGGTGGTGATAGGTTTAGAAAAAGCTTTAATAGAAGCAGGCCATAAGAGCATAAAGTTCTTTTAAACTTACCTATCTAAGGGTTAATGAGGTTATAATAATCTACTTTAGCCCTGTATTGTAATTGGATAATGCAAGCGTTATGCTAGAAATAACATAAGTTTAAGTTATCCAATTATAGGTCATCTTCCCTAATAACTGACAAATTATGCAAAATCATTTAAAAAAATGATAGAATGCTTTGGACTTAAAGCATTGACAAGAATTATAATTGACAGCTTTGAAAATTGGTGTAGTAAAATCGTATTAGACCTTTTGCGTAGCCTTAATTTATTAATTGTTAGTTATATTGCACTGTTAACAAAATAATTTTATAAAACTAGGGATAGCAATAGGGATAAAATTGAGACAGATATGAACTATCTTATCAAATCTCATAGCAATCCTTTTGTTTACCTCCATTCCGCTCCCAAAAAACCCTTAATAATATGGCGTTTTTATACAAATTGATCTCAGATATTAATTCAGAGTTTTCTGGTAAATAAACTCACTTAAACGCTATCGCTGGTTTTGCTCGATGTGATCTTAACATTTAAAGTATCATATTATTTATCAGCTATAAGATATTTTATTCCAAAACAATTCTTGTTTAAGCTTTTCAAAGCTCATACAATCTTATTTTTGTGTTAAAATAACTTACAGGCAATAATAGACTCGTTACTAATTGCAACATATATAGTTGTGTACAAGTTTCTTTCTACCTCTTCCAGCCTCTCGCTTTTTTGGCTTTTTAAGCTCCTCTACTATATCTACGCAATCGCAAAATTTTTGATCCATCAACAAAAACTACTACATCTATCAATACCTCTTTGAGGCTTTACAAGCAATATAACAACTTGTAAAAGAAACGATTATCACTCCATCTTCTTATATCTCACCTGAAGAATATGAGATACCTGTAATCAAAACTTACAGTACTCCCACAAAAAAATTTATAATGACTTACTTTTCATCGGTCTAACAATTTTTTGTTTTGATACTTCTAAAAATGGCTATACTAATTCTTTAAATCTTATTACCTTCAAAATACTATATCATCGATTCTTATTTTTTTTTGAAATTATTTTGTTAACAGCATCATACTTTTTGCAAAGATATTTCTTTTTAAGCCCACTTATTTACAACCTCTTATCCATCACTAATTTTAATAGTATCTATATGCTATAGATACTATTACTACACCATAAAATAACAACTTTTTCAACATAGGGTATTTAGTAGTAATAATAGAGAGTAAAGTTAATATTATTAAAGCGGGATAGGAAGCATGAAGAATAGGTACTAAAAACTTAGTTATCCCTCTAAAATCAAAAGTAGATATAATAAAAGATACTATTGTTGTTACTAAGAGTATTATAGCAAAATAACTCTCCTTTATTCTCGCAACCTCTAATATGTATCTAGCATATATATTATTTAAAGCTACTGCTGTAGTTATACAAGAAAGCATAACTATTACCGTTATTAACAATGTTGCTTTGTTTCCTAGTAGATAATAAGCTAGTTTAGGTAAGATTAATTCTGGTGCTGATTCTATAACTATACTTTTATAATGCGCTCCTAAAAAAACAAATCCTAAGTAAATAATTGAAAGCAATGTAGCGCCAATTAAGCTGGATTTTAGCGCTATTTTCAATATCATTTCTTCATTATTTTTTTCTTTTTTCATAGAATCTTGTATTTGTTTAAATATTAGAGACGAAAAAAAGAATGCCGCAAATAAATCCATAGTCTCATACCCTTCCAAAAAACCTCTAGTAAAGGATTCTCGAATATTTGTGATATTGAATTCATAACTTCCTTGGAAGTCAGGTGCTTGAGATACCCCTATAGTAATTAAAAATAATAATGCTACTAGTAATATAGGCGTTAACCATTTGCCTAAAAGGGCTATGATCCATTGTTCTTTTAAACAAGCAAAATAACAAATTGCTAAAAATAATGCGCTAAAAACAGATAATGATACTTGAGGAACAATATAAGATATACTACCATGAGCTACAGTGATGCATCTAGGTACTACACCAAAAGAACCTAATAAAGATAAAATAAAAAATGGAAGTAACAACTGAGCAGTTTTTCCAGCTTCGCCAAAAAATGTATTATAATTTCCTTTATGTAACTTAATTACGAATAAACCTAAAAATGGTAATATAACTCCAGTAATAAACAAGCCTAAAAAGGCGATATTCCATAAATTATGATTTTCCACCCCTAATTTTAAAGGAAATACTAAATTACCTGAGCCAAAAAACATTGAAAATATTGAGAATCCGTATAGTAAAGTAGATTTTTTCATTATTTTATTATATTATGAAAATTCAATTAGTTATGCAATACAGTAGTATTAGTAAATTGCTAATCAAAAAACCTCTTATAGCATAATTAAGAGAAAAATTAGAGAGTAAACTATAATTATTTAAATAATACTTCTATCTCTTAGAATTAATCTTCTATTTCTTTATTAAAGAATTTGGGATCTTTAAATACGAAAACATTAGGTGAAATTTTAATATTATAATTTATGTCTTGAAACATAACTTCACTAACTACTGTATTATCCGATAAAGTAGCTATTCGTTCTATCGATATAGGGTTATTATTAAACCTTAGCCAAATATCGAAATCAAAATCAGAATCAGGATTAGCTTTTGTAATTAATAATTCATAATATTGTTCATTCTCTATACACCTCTTTAGAATTACATCTTTTTTTAAGTTGATATTCTTTTTTGATAATAGATTTATAATAGCAGACTTTGATGGTAAGCTAGTAGTTTCATCTAGTTCATAGTCGTGATAAATGATCACCTCTTTATTCACTAAAATCATTACATGATTAGGCTTTAAATACTCCCATTTTAAATGATTAGGCTTAGAGAGATAAATCTCCCCTTCTTGTAACTTTCCATCTTGATTGAGTTGTGAAAAACGTGTATGCATCGTATCGATGCTATTTAAGTAATCTTCTATTCTCTTTAAAGAATTGCTATTACATTCTAAGTCTGCTTTTACTCTTTCTGAATTAACTATGGCTGTTAAACAAAAGATAATTAAAAACAAGCCATGTGGTTTCATACCCAAGCATCTAAATAAAGCTTGAAGCGCCTTTTTAATACATTTAAGAAATAGCATCGATTTTAATATATAATAACAACTTATACAAGTAGATATCAAGTCGCAAACTTGATTAAACAAATAACTTAATTATTGAGTAATATTTTGCTTATCCTTATTAAGCGAATCCATCAATAACTGCTTTATAAAATTTACTATATATTTTGTATTGTCAACTACTCTTTGGACAATGTTATTTATAAATTGTTGTATCTGATCATCACTAACTACATTATATTTTTCATGAGGTATTTTTAATTCGACTGGATGGTATACGATTTTTATAAGACTTAGCGATTCATCGCGGTGTAATTTCTTTTCCTCTATAATAAAAGTATTATGGGAAATTTGAAGAATAGTTAAGATCAATAGCGAAATAATTATTGGTAGCTTTCTCATATGCATAGATTTCAAAAAATATTAATAAAATATTGATACGACTTTATAGTAATTGTAATTTAATAAAAATTTACTTTGTTATTTTTTTATATATTAAAGATTTTTAGTATTCTTTATACCTGTTCTTTCCTTCCATTGTGATATTAAAATTATATACCGATACACTAATATCTGGAGCCACGATTTTATTTACTGCTATTTTTTTTGCTAATATTAATTCTTTATAATAACTGGGGTAACCTATTTTGCTTATTACTGAATCAATTTCTTTTTGAGATATCAAATCTTCAAAAAACATTTCACCTTCTAAACCTATAAAATTCATGTGATGTACATAAAATTTAATATGAGGGGGTTTATTATTCTGCTTATACTTACCTGGAATTACAGTATAAAATCTATAATAACCTAAATTATCCGTGGTAGTTGAACCTGAACCGACAAAGTTTAAATCGCTAGTTATTGACTTATTAACTTTATTTTTTAGTGTTTGCATTCCGCTAGAAGCACCGTAACCATAATGGTTATTATCATAACCATTATAATCCAATTGCCAAATTTCCACTACTGCTTGGCTTATAGGTACACAGCTATTATCTGTTACTCTACCGATTAGCTCTATATATTGACCCTTAGCAAATTCTGCAGAACCAACTTTACGCCATAAATTGTTTCCCAAATATATTAATGGCTTATTGCTAATTCCCCATATTCCAGGAGTAATAGGGCAATTAAGCACCATGACCTTATCTTCAGCTTTATACTTATTAGTAATAGGGTTTTTGGCGTATGCGTCTTTAACAAAAAACGATATTATGTTATCGCTAAATTGCAAGCTTATTACGAGTGTAGCTAGAAATATTGCATTACTAAACATAACATAATACTTCTTAAATTTGTTCTGTATCATTTTTCTAGCTTTATACTAGTTATAGGTCCATTGCTCATAATTATATCATTGATAAGACTTTATTCACTAGTTTAGATATTCCAATAGCTATATCACTAATCCTAGCTTCTAGCATAAAAGCTGGTGAACTCACTAACTTGTTTTTATCATCTACGACAATTTCATTAGCTGCACTAGGTATTTGTTTTATGCCTAAATCAACTAATAGTTGGTTATGATTGCCTAAAGTTAGTATTATTTCTTTACTACGAACAGACAAAATTTTAGCTAATAAAGCTGGACTTATGCATATAGCACCAATAGGCTTTTTAGCATCAAAAAAATCAAGTACTACACGATTAATCTCTGGTAAAATATTGCAATCATTACCTTTAGTCGCAATATTAGATAAATTGCAAGCTACCCCAAATCCTCCAGGTAATATTAATGCATCAAATTCATCATGATCTAATTCAGTAATCGACCTGATGTTGCCTCTGGCTATTCTCGCAGATTCTATAAGCACATTACGCTTTTCCCCTGTTATAACAGCAGCTTTACTAATATGATTTACTGTCGATACTTGCTCAATGTCAGGAGCGAATACTGAATATTTAGCATTATTTCGATCAATTTCAAGCAATGTTAACACCGCTTCATTTATTTCACTTCCATCTAGATAACCGCATCCTGATAATATTACTGCTACCTTTTTACTTTTCATATTACCTTTAAGAAGTTTTTTATATTTAAATCGGATTTATTTTTTCTCTAAAGAATAAGGTATATTATCATTAGTTATGTGACAATAAAATTTTTTTTACTTCTTAAAATAGATTTTATTATTTTTAGTAAGAAGAATAATTTAACTTACACATATAAGATGATTGACCTAAAGCGTTTAATATAATAGCTTTAGCCATAATTAAGGCCTTAAAAGATTAAATTTTAGTTATATAATAACAATTATGAATAAAAAAAGTATTAAAAATAAAATAATAGAATCAATCAATAATATAAAAAATTCTGAAGAAGAACTTAAACTTTGTCTTGGTGATAGTGTTACCATTACTGATAGTAAGTCAGTCATTTTATTAAAAAAGGAGGATTTAAATCATTTTAAAAAATGTACTACTGAATTGCAAAAAAGCATAGAGTTCTTATGTTATTCAGTATGGGGAAAATATTGTAATGAACATTTGTCTTACCATGAAGGTGTGGGTGAGTTAATGAAAAATCATCAAGTTAGGCTGGAAGTAAATGGTAACGAGTTGGATGTATTATTGTTTGGATTTAAAATATTAGGTAACAATTCCTATGAAGTGATATTGGCAGAAGTAATTGAAGATGATAAGGAAAAGTATGCATCTACTTATTGCAAAGATAATTACCTAAAAGAATTAGGACTTTATTATGAATTTAGTGGTGAATTAAATCAACCTTTGTATGGTCATGACGTAGCACTATAGTATTTTAACTGGAATATAGGAAATTTCTACTCATAATTATCTAGCCGATACGCAATATGATAAGCTTATCGTAGTTAAAAACTTTGTTACACAAATAAGAATAAAATAGAAAATAAAATAAGTTAGATTGCTTACGTCAAAAATAACACAATGAGAGAAACTGGAGTATAACGGAAAAGTTTTAATAAAAATAGGTTATCCACAATTGGTATTAAACTATTTTTATTAATTAACAATACTTGCTACCGCTTATAAGAGCTATATAAAAATAGACTGCGCTATTTTGTAATTATAGCTCTTATAAAGCTCTCGAAATGAAATTAAAACGGAAAAACCAACTTTTATATAGCCAAACCGTTATAAAGTGTTATACCAGGAAAGAACTGAATAGTTGATCGATGGAACAGGATGTTTTGCCAGAAATTTTCTTGGCCTGAGCTCATTTTTTTCTCTACTTGGTTCAAATCAGGAGAATATGTGGGGCAAATAGAGCAAAGTATGACCAGCATCATATAAGATTACATGTCTTTGCCTTTGTGAAAAGCAGCATTATCCATCACAATAATCGATCTTTGTGAGATAATGGATAGTAGAAACTTTTCAACCCAAACCGTAAAAATTGCAGCAATCTATCAATCCAACAGCATCAATTTCACCATCAATCAAGGCTCCAATTACGTTGGTTCTACTTTTTTGCTCCCCCAATTGGGTTTTACCATAGCAGCCCACACTTTTAAGTGAATCTCCATGCATTATAGGCTATATATTGAAAACCAATTTTTTCAATATACTACAATATTTACCGATTACTTGTAGATAAGTGACAAAACAACATATCAGATCCCTATTTATCACTACTCTCTTTATTACTATTCTCTAGCCTTTTAACTTTACTCTTCAATCTTTTATTTTTAACCGTATTAAAAACATAACTCAACGAATCACCTACAAGGCCTTTATCACTCGTGCTAAATGTAGATAAGTTACCTACAAATCCACGTTTTAACCGTTCAGCTGAACCTGCCACACTCTCATTAGGCCTACCTACTTGGAAAGTAGTGATTTTGCCTACTAAACCTGTAACGAAATCACAAAACTCATACATAGCTTGAGCTAGTATAATAAAAGTTAGACAAGCGCTCAGAAGACCCATGGGTAAAAAGAAGCTCATTATACCACTTACATTAGGATAATTAATTGCTGAAATATTACGCCAACCAGTAAAAACACAGTAATTGATAACTGGTATTTCAACCACGCAAAATTGACATATACTAAAGTTAAAAGTGATCAATATTAACACTATTATTAGTGTATTAAATAATGCTATAGAAGAATAGAGGAAAACAGGCTGTAAAGCATAGGATATTATGCTTTTCCACCAGTTATCAAATAAATCTCTAGTCTGTTGAAATAATACCATAGGAATGAATATTGGAGCTAAAATTAACAGCATAGCCATAGCCATCATGCAAAATATGTATATCATCGTAGCTTTAATCATAACCACTACATAAACTACGCTTGCTATTAATATGGCTATTGCTGTAAAGAATCCCAATAAACTAGTCAATACAAGTGCTCCCAACTTTTTTAAAACTATATCACTAAACAGTATATTAATCGGCCCATCAAAAGTACAAAATATAGAATAAGGATCTTTAGATAAGTTAGGAGAATATTTTTCTAAAATAGGAATTGATCCTTGTACTACCGCATTAATCAATTCTAAGCTTCCATTAACAAGCAAAGGCACCAAATATCCGCCAAAAAATTCCCAGCTATAAGGCGAAACTAAAATCATTACAAAACCAATTTTCAGCAATCGTATTATAGCTTCCTGACTATTAAATTCGACTATACCTATCAGAAATGAAAATGAAAAAATTACTATAAACAATACAATAAAAATATTTATGAATAATTTATAACGTGGATCTTTATTTGTTAAGTTATAAAATAATTCACCTACTACTCCTGGATTATTTACACCATTACCAAATAGAGTATTATAAACTATTTCCACCATGTTTTTTAATAAACCATTGCAATCACTATAACTAATTGAATTAGATAAGCCGCTTAACTCTAAAGTATAAGAGCCTATACGGTTATAAGGTTGATATAAAGCTTGTATATTGGGGTCTGTACTTTGAGTATTAAATCCGTTAGTATTAATACTGAAATATAAATCATATTCTTCTTTTTTCTGTCCCTCAGGCACATCTGGAACAGTAATTGGGTAAGTGCTTTGAGAATTGAAATTAATAGCATTCCAAGTAGCATTGTTAATGCTACTTCCTTTTTTAATTAATGCATATTGTAATCCAGTGCCATTGCTAATAGGGCAGCCTCCCCAATTTATTTTCACTTGATATCCTCCTAACGCATACTGCAGTTGAGAAGAATCAGGATACTGATACTGAAAATTATTGGGATGACTTATAGATAATGGCATTCTATTACTTATTCCCTGAATTATTCCGCTATATGTATAGGTGCTCAAACCTGGGTCTATAACATCTGTCTGACAATTAAATTGCGGAGGCTGCTTGCCAGCTTGAGCTTCTCTGCTCATACTTGCGCTAGTGTAGCTAGGCTGAGAATCGAGTACTGTACCCTTTAATCCTTGTATTGGAGGATTATTACTTATAGAATAATTTCCTAAGCTATTACCATTACACAGTACTTGATTATTAGTACCTCTAGCCGCTTCGCCAACAAATGTTCCTAAACCTTGAACATTTAAACTACTAGTGATAGTCAAAGCATTAACAGCAGTAAGCTGTTGAGTAGTGCAATTTGGAAACCCTGTTTGATTACATTGTTGAGTATTAGGAGAAGGAATAAGGTTTGTTTTACCTAAATATGCCATTGCTGCAGATTTATGATCATAATAGTTTGTTCCGTCATTACTTAGCATTATGTCTCCTGCCCAGCTTATCGATAATTCATCACCACTAGCTATATAAATCCCGGTATTAGTATAGCTAGAATTACGTATCTGCCAACCCCAAAAACAGCTAACAGGGCTAGTTACTGTATTAGGTTGATTCGGCTTAGATTGACTGTTAACAATTGGACAAGAATTACTGGTATAACAACTAGTAATTTTGCTATTGCTCAAAGTACTCCACTGAGTGCTAGGATTTAGACTAGCAAAGCATGGATGCATTACTCTTGGATCTGTTGGATATACGTTATTAGGGGTCCATTCCAATGGTGGAGTGGTTGTGTTTTGCCATGCTGAATTCATACTTGTTAGATAAGGTTGCTGGAATCCTGCTGAACTTGTTGATTGAGAGTAATTAAAATAATTTTTATTGCTACCAGATTGACTGGGCCCTCCACCATTAGTATTAGCTTGTATTACAGCAGCATTACCACCAGTTATAACATCAGGATTAAGTGAAAACATATTGGGAAATGTTGGAGTAATATTAATTGTACTACTACCGCACATATATATTGTGTTCTGACTTGAAGAGTTATTCTCTAAACTTAAAGATAGTTTATCACCGCTTTGTATATTCATATTGGAAATTTTATAAGCATTATCATTAATATCGCTTACTTCTTTCGTTGTTGGATCTGTCTGCGTTTGACAAGCTTTCACTACAGAGCTAGTCAATATATCGCTGTAAGTAAAAATATTATAGATGTAATTAGTTGTTTGTGACTTACCATTCAATCCCGTACTAGGTAATTGTTGCGTTTGTGTTTTAAAAGTTAATTTCCAGCTTGCAAATACATCGCCACTTTGACATACCGGAATACAATGAGAAATAATATCTTGGTTATACTCATATTTCGATATAGGATCTTTTGTAGAAAATATATTACATGATTTAAGACATTTAGTATGACATTCTCCCTTTATTCCTGATACAATAAATTTTTCTTTGTTATCAAATCTCCCAGTTTGATAGCCTAATATACAATTACTGTAGAAATTGGTTGAAAATGCTAAATTGGGTAGTAGTACTGTTTTACATAATACTAATAAAATTACTAAGTAACGTATTACTGACACATTAACTACCATGATGAGAGGAAAGTAGGATTTAGCTTTAAATATTAGTTTTTATTTAAGTTTATAAAACTACAAGCGGCAGCAAAAATGTTCAATAAAAAATTTTAAAATTATGAGTAATTTACTTTAATACTACTTAATTTTTTATTTTATTATTTACTGAAACAATAATTTTAGCGTTAAAAAATAAAATTTAATAATTTCTTTAATTTGAATTGCTTGATCTAATATTTAGCAAATTAATATAAAAAGCAACTTATTATACTTTTAACACTTATAGAACCGACAATTTATTTTTACTAAAAAGATTGCAAAAAAGCTTTTTTTAGAATACTAGAGATGTATACTTAATATAAATAAAAAAAGTAGTAAGTGCAAAAAATAAAGTGCACTAATCGCATTAGCCACAAGTAACGTACCAAACTTTATTTATCAGAGTTATATTAGATTTTTACTACTTTATTAGTTTTTATAGAATACGCTATAAATTTAAGTTAGACTTTTCAATATTAAAAAGCCTTGTAAGTTTATATACTTAAAAAGCATAAATAATAACGTTATAACATGCTATCAGCAATATTAGGTTTTCTCTCATCTAACATGGCTATGGATTTAGGAACTGCTAATACCTTAGTTTATGTGCAAGGACGGGGCATAGTGCTCAATGAACCTTCAGTCGTGGCTCTAATAAGTCATCGTGGATCTATGGTTCCTTATGCATTTGGAAATGAAGCTAAGATGATGTTAGGTCGTACCCCAGCTGATATTAAAGCTATACGTCCTTTAAAAGACGGTGTGATAGCTGACTTTAAAGCAGCTGAAGAGATGATCAAACATTTTATTAGTGCAGTACATAACCGTCGTCACTTTTTAGCAAGACCTATGGTAATAGTTTGCGTTCCTTATGGTTCAACTCCAGTTGAAAGAAGAGCTATTCAAGATGCCGTGGAAAGCGCAGGAGCTAGAGAAGTATTTCTAATAGAAGAGCCTATGGCAGCGGCTATAGGTGCTAATTTACCAGTGACTGAACCAACTGGATGTATGGTAGTTGATATAGGAGGAGGCACTACCGAAGTTGGTGTAATATCTCTAGGAGGAATTGTATTGGCACGCTCAGTTAGAGTAGGGGGTGATAGTATGGATGAAGCTATCATTTCCTATATAAGACGTTATCATAATTTACTAATTGGAGAATCAACTGCGGAAAAAATAAAAAAGGAAATTGGCAGCACATTATTTACTTTGGATAATGCAGAAAAGAAAATGATTATTAAAGGACGAGATTTATTAAATGGTATACCAAAAGAAGTGACATTATCTGCGGATAAAATAGCAGGAAGCCTAGTAGAGCCTGTAAATCAAATTATTGCTGCTATTAAATTAGTACTAGAGTCTTCTCCTCCTGAACTGTCAGCAGATATATCTGATCGCGGTATAGTACTTACTGGTGGTGGAGCTTTATTGCATGGACTAGCAGAGTTGATACAAGAAAATACTGATTTGCTAGTTTCTGTTGCTGAAGAACCACTTAACTGCGTTGCTATGGGTACAGGTAAAGTTTTAGAGAATTTTGCAAGTTTGAAGCATGTTCTTTTTAAACAAGATTAAATTGTTAATCACTCTAAATGCTTTAATAAACTTAGCTACTGAATAATTATATAAATTATTTTAATTTTCTGAAAACTATTATTGCAATTAGAAGTTTTTCACTAAGACTAGAGAAATATAGTTTTCCATCCTTTTCATATATCATATAGAACTCATATAGAGTTTGTATGAACATATTAGAAAAATCTATATTGTCTGTACTATAGATGTGGTATAAACAAGCAAAATATAAAAATAAAATTTAATCAAAATGATAAATATAGAAAAACATTATAATGACTTGTTATTTGTTCCTTTAGGTGGAGCATGTGAGATAGGTATGAATCTTAACGCTTACTATTATAAAGGCAAATGGTTAATTGTAGATGTTGGTATAGGATTTTCAGACCGTGATTTAGCTGGCATAGATATCATTTTGCCACAAACAAATTTTATCGAACATTATAAAAGCGATATCATTGCCTTATTCATTACTCATAGTCATGAAGATCATATGGGAGGAGTCCCTTATTTATGGGAGCGCTTAGAATGTCCTATATATACTACCAAATTCACCTCTTGCGTATTAAAAGCTAAGTTAAGAGAGTGCGAGGTGAATTATGATATTCCTATTTTTGAAGTTGAGCCTAATAAAGTAATTCAATTGGATCCATTCTCAATTGAAATGATTGGTATTACTCATTCTGTTCCAGAAATGAATGGCTTAATGATACGTACTGATAAAGGTAATGTTTTTCATACTGGAGACTGGAAACTTGACCCTGATCCTATTATTGGTGATGCTACTAATGAGGCACGGCTAAAAGAGCTTGGTGATGAGGGAGTTTTAGCTATGATTGGTGACTCTACTAATATTTTCCAAAATGGTCGCTCTGGTTCTGAAGGAAAACTTAAGGAAAGTCTAGAAAACTTAATTAATGAGTGCCAAAATGGACTAGTTGTAGTAACGACCTTTGCTTCAAACATAGCCAGGCTATACTCTATAGCTAAAGCCGCAGAAGCTAATGGAAGAAGAGTGGTATTGGCAGGTAGAGCTTTATGGCGGCTATACAATGCTGCATTAGATGCTGGCTACTTAGCTGATCTGAAGCCTTTCCTACCTTCAAAAGGAATGAAGCAATTAAAAAGAGAAGAAGCATTGCTTATATGTACTGGCTGTCAAGGTGAGCCATTAGCAGCCACTAGCAGATTATCTAAAGGTCAACATCCCGATATTACCTTAAATAAAGGAGATTACATTATTTTTTCTTCTAAAATCATTCCGGGAAATGAGAAAAAGATATTCGCTTTATTTAATAGTTTTTGCAAAATGGGTATAGAAGTTATGACTGAAAGAGATCATTTTGTTCATGTTTCTGGGCACCCTTCACGCGATGAAGTAGCTGATATGTATAAGTTAATCCGTCCTAAAATTGCTATTCCTGTTCATGGAGAAGCCATGCATTTACATGAACATTGTAAATTTGCTCGCTCATTGGGTATTCCATTCGCTATAGAAGTAGAGAATGGTAGTTTAGTTTCCCTGTCTTCTGATGAACCTAAAGAAATTGAGCGCGTTGAATCTGGTTATTTAGCAGTTGATGGCCAGCATATAATAGAAGAGAATAGCCCTATAATAAGAGATCGTAGGGATATGAGAGATAATGGCTTAATAGTTGTTATTCTGGTTTTAAACAAAAATGATAGATTAATAAGGCAGCCAAGAATTTTAGTGCCAGGAGTTTTAGATGTGAAAAAGGAGGGGGAATTACTAGATTTATTGATAGAGGAAGTACGTGATAATGTAGCAATAATAAAAAAGCGAGATGATAGATCTATAACTAAAGCTGTTAGTAGCTTAATAAAAAAAATATTACGTCGTCACCGTAAAAAAGAACCTTATGTAATGGTTCATATAGAGCACATAGTTGTTTAAAAAATATATTTAAAAGGAAAATGCCTGCATTATATAAGGGTGGGCTAGTATTTGAAAAAAGCTAGCCTATTAGGCTAAAGGAAATGGATATATCAGTGCATCAAATCTCTTTAAAGTGAGTATATCAGCGATAAGTAGATGGTTATAAAAATACAAACAAGAAGGGAATGATCTTCCAAAAAAAAGAGGTGGTTCAAAACGAAGGATTGAACTAGAGAAGCTTGAAGAGTATATGAAAGAAAATAAAGATATGACTTTAAAACAAGCTGCACAAGAATTTAGAGTGAGTATTTTTACAATAAGTTATTGGTTCAAAAGATTATAGGCTATAGCTATAAAAAAAAGACTTCACCTACGTGGAAGCAAGCGAAGACAAGCGAGACAGATATAGCCTATAACATATAGTTAATGATTTTTTGCAATGTAAAGTAAACAGCATCAAAAAAAATCTCAAAATTATTTACGGTTTTCCTTATCTCGTTTTTATCTTAAACCAATAATGCTCTATTGGATTTATAGTAAATTACCGTATATATCTTACATATTAAAAGAATAATCGATATTCGTGTTGTAGATTTGAAAAGTTATTGATAACAGCTCTAATTTTAGCTTTAAAATTAGCC